>CANHPJ010000146.1 GCA_947462515.1 Bacteroidota bacterium
ATTGGTTTAATGAATAAATAATTTCTGAAATCCTCTAAAACTTTTGTTGTATTGTGTTTCGTCGATTTAAAGGTTGTGCATATAAAAGCTGTCTCTTACTTTTTTGAATATTCTCTATATAAATAATCTTAAGAATAGAATTATAATCTTTATTAAGGTTTTTAAAGTTCAGAGTCTCCAATAAAAACATAGTTTCTTTTCTTATTAATAACTCATTTGTACCAAAATGGTGAATGAATTAGGTAATTACCATGAAATATAATTTTGGTAATTTTAATGAGATAATAAACATATTTAAATTTCAAAGGGGTCGATTTCGACCCCTTTGAACCATCACAAATAAAGTTTTGTTTTACCGGAAAATCAAAAATATTTCATTTGTGATTGTAGAATCAATAGTTAAAATGTTCTACAGAAAATTCTCGTTTTGCTAAGAAAAATACACAATTGATCCGAGAAGATAGAATTCAGCGTAGAATTGCTTGGCATAAAACCTTGTTTTACCCAAATAAAAATGAGTAAGGAAAAATTTTAAAGGAATCAGCGCTGAATGATTTATGGAAATGCACTAGGTCAAATTTAAACAACCTTGAGATTACAACTGAAAATACCCTATATAACTTTATTCTTATTAGGCTTCTAAATTAATTGTTGATTGTATCATTCGTGGAGGGATCTATTGGAATAAGGAAATTATCATGTTTTTTAATTTTGATAAATCTTCACTTATTAGAAATCCTCAAGTAATCCATTGTTGTCTTCTTTTATACAAGAAAACACTTTCCCACCATTAAATTATTGGAATTTATTTCAGAATAATAATTGGCAAGAAGTTTTCATAAAAATTAATATAAGATCTGTTTAAATTGATTTAATAGATATTCGAAATCTGTAATGAAATTTTGGTGGATAGTTTTTTTTAACAATTATGCCGAAGATGAATTTAAAAAAAGAAACACTTGTTTTTATTGTTGATGATGATGAAAATTGTCTTGAAATTTTATCAAGGGTTTTACTAGCAAAAAATGATAATCCGGTAAGAGTAAAAGTATTTACTACAGGTGAAGCTTGTTTAAACAGTATAGTTGAAAATCCTGATATAGTAATTCTCGATTATTATTTAAATTCAAAATTTGAGGGAGGTCCAACAGGAAAATTTTTTCTAAACCGTATTTTGAATTTAAAGCTTGATATTAAGGTAATTTTACTTTCATCACAAAAGTCGGTGGATAAGGCCATCGAAGTACTTCGTATGGGAGCATATGATTATGTTTATAAAAACGAAAGTGCTTACCTCAGAGTGAATAAGTTAGTGCAAAAAATAGCCTCAGTTAAAAGTAGTTATGATTATCCACAAAAACTGAATATCAATAAAAATGCACATGTTTTTGTATTTGTGATTTTTTTGATATTGTTTATTTTGAGTCGTTTTATCTCTTGAAAATTATGCTAAAGTGTTTTTAATTATAAATGATAAGCAGATAAATAATCAGGAAATTATCAATCCGTCTCTCATGACTAATTTTCTATCAGCCATATTGGCAAGATCTTCGTTGTGCGTGACAATGACAAAGGTTTGGTCAAATTGTTTTCTCAATGTGAAAAATAATTCATGTAAATCTTTGGCATTGGCGGAATCAAGGTTTCCGGAGGGTTCATCGGCAAAAACAACTGCCGGATTATTTATCAATGCTCTTGCAACAGCTACTCTTTGCTGTTCGCCACCGCTCAATTCACTGGGTTTATGATTTGAGCGTATATCAACTTTTAAAAAGCCAAGCAGTTCCATGGCTTTTTTTTCAGCTTCTTTTTTAGATACTCCAGCAATAAATGCCGGTATGCAAACATTTTCCAATGCGGTAAACTCCGGCAAAAGGTGGTGAAATTGAAACACAAAACCGATGTTTTTATTCCTGAATTCGGAGAGTTTAGAATCGCTTAAAGAATTTATTATAATTCCGTTAATTTCTGTATTACCTGAATCAGCCCTGTCTAATGTTCCGAGTATGTGCAGAAGACTTGTTTTTCCGGCACCGGAGGCTCCAACTATTGAAACTATTTCACCTTTTTTAACATTAACACTAAGGCCTTTTAATACCTCAAGCTTGCCATATGATTTTATTATATTTTCTGCCCGTATCATAGTCTTGGTTTTTTAATGATGGTTCAAAGTTATTTAAATTATTAAAACATAATTTTATTAGTTTGGTTTTAGCATTTTAATATCAATGGGGAATAATTAAATAATCGATTTATATCGGTTTCATTTTTTTTGTTTGGATTGCATAAGTATTATCTATTTCTGGTTTTTTATAGAGTTTTTTACAATTTTATTTCAAATAAATTCCATGCTGGAATTGAAATAATTAGTTCATAAAAGATTGTGACAAAAAATAATTTGATTAGTCCATCAAAAAAAGTAATTTTGCGAGCTAATTCTGGGAAAAGTAATTGTTTCCTGATAACCTACAACCAAAAATTTTAAAACTAAAAGTATATGAACATACACGAATATCAAGGTAAATCGATATTAAAAAAATTCGGAGTTGCTATTCAGGAAGGTATTGTTGCTGAAACTCCTGAGCAAGCTGTTGAGGCTGCCAAGGAATTGCAAAAACAAACCGGTACCGGATGGTGGGTTGTTAAAGCTCAAATACACGCTGGAGGAAGAGGAAAAGGGGGAGGAGTTAAATTGGCAAAAAATTTGGATGAAGTAAAACAAAAAGCTACTGATATTATTGGTATGCAATTGATTACTCCTCAAACCAGCGCAGAGGGTAAAAAAGTTCATTCTGTGTTGATTGCTCAAGATGTTTATTATCCCGGTGAAAACAAAACTGAAGAGTTTTACATCAGCGTATTGTTAAACAGGGCAAGTGGTAAAAATATTATTATGTATTCTACCGAAGGTGGAATGGATATTGAGGAAGTTGCACATAGCACTCCTGAATTAATTCTGAAAGAAGAAGTGGATCCTAAAGTTGGCTTAATGCCATTTCAGGCAAGGAAAATTGCCTTTAATTTAGGTGTTTCCGGGGATGCATTTAAAAATATGGTAAAGTTTGTTACGGCTTTATACAAGGCTTACGACAGCATCGATGCTTCTCAGTTCGAGATTAACCCTGTACTTAAAACATCCGACAATAAAATTATTGCTGTAGATGCTAAAGTTAATATCGATGATAATGCATTATATCGTCACGAAGATATTTTGGCAATGCGCGACATAAGAGAAGAAGATCCTACAGAAGTTGAAGCTGCTGAAGCTAGCTTAAACTATGTTAAACTTGATGGTAATGTTGGTTGTATGGTTAACGGTGCCGGCTTGGCAATGGCAACCATGGACATCATCAAATTGTCTGGTGGAGAGCCTGCTAACTTTTTAGATGTTGGTGGAACAGCTAATGCAGAAAGAGTAGAAAAAGCTTTTAGAATTATATTAAAAGACGAAAATGTAAAAGCTATTTTAGTGAATATTTTCGGCGGAATTGTTAGATGTGATCGCGTAGCACAAGGTATAGTTGATGCTTATAAAAATATCGGAGACTTACCTGTTCCTTTAATTGTTAGATTGCAAGGAACCAATGCAGATGCTGCCAAAAAACTAATTGATGAGTCAGGTTTAAAAGTTCACTCAGCCATTTTGCTTCAAGAAGCTGCTGATAAAGTAAAACAAGTTTTGGCGAACTAGTCTTGTATTGCTGAAAATATTAAAAAGCAACCCGGTTTTCGGGTTGCTTTTTTTATGTCTTAATATTTAAGATTTCGTTTTTTAAAAATAAAAATCCTGATCAATATCAGATCATATCCTGATATAATTCATTTTTGAAGCGGTGTTACTGGTCTAATTTTGGATATAAATTAATCATTAACACTTTTTAATTATGAGAAATAAATTGATTGCCTTCGGAATTATCTTACTTGTTTTTGTTTTTCCTTTTAAATATTCTTTTCTAGATAATAATACTTCCACCCCGATGTTCGGCATGGTTTGTTTCTTGTTGACTTTATTGGGCATTTTTCTGTCTATGTTTATTTATGAAAGTGGCATCCAAAGCAAGAAATAAGAATTAATTGCCTGTGGCTTGAAAGGTATAGAGTAAAATGAAATTTGTAATGTATCTAATGGCTGTCTGGATTTGATTTATTCATGCAGGGTTAAAAATCTTGCTAGAATAATTTCTTAAATTTTTAATCTTTTTGCCAAGGCATATTTGTTTAAGGTCATGTCTCTGACTGTGTCAGTTTGGTCGTGGATAGTTGTTTTTTGTTTAATTATGCCGATTTGACATAATTTGGTATATTGGTTTAATAGTTGATCTAGCGAAATAGATATTCGATCAAACCAATCAAATGAATTTACAAACAACAAAATTAGAAGAGCAGTCCAGGATAACAAAAAGTTTGATTTTTCCTGCTTTATTTGTTTTGCTGCTCTGGATTGTCAAATTGCTTGAAAAAAACAGTTCCATTACTTTTCATCATTTTGGTATCTTCCCCCGAACACTTGATGGTTTAATAGGTATTATAGGCTCTCCGCTGGTTCATGCCGATTTTTCACATCTTATAAATAATTCAATCCCCTTATTGATTTTAGGCTCGTGTTTATTTTACTTTTATAAAGACATAGCTTTAAAGGTTTTTATACTTATATGGCTTATTGGTAACATTTGGCTATGGTCTATAGCTCGCCCATCCTATCACATTGGCGCAAGTGGAATTGTATACGGACTGGTTTGCTTTCTTTTTTTAAGTGGCATCTTGCGAAAAAACAAGGCATTAATGGTGGTGTCGCTATTGGTTACCTTTTTGTATGGCAGTTTAGTTTGGGGCGTTTTGCCAATAGATTACCACATTTCTTTTGAAGGCCATTTAATGGGTAGCCTTGCCGGAATCCTTCTGGCAGTTTATTACAGAGAAAGGGGGCCGCAAAAAGAAGAATACATTTGGGAAGAGGAAGAAGCCCAAGAAGCCGAAGAAGTAATAATTGATTTTCAAGAAATGGATGCAGAAATCAAGCCTGAAGAAAATATCGAGATTAAATTAGATCATAAAATAGTATACCACTACAAGCCAAAAGAATAGATGATTTAAACTTTATTGTTTAACTAATAAAATGAATCAATAATTCCGGCTTTTATTCCAGTTCAAAGGCTCCAAGATCCGGATTTCCCTTACGCGATTTACCATTGATATCATTAAGTAGCATCCCCGACAAATAAGCAGGGTTTCCCTTATCAATAGCAAAAGAGGTGTTTTTTAGCATGAAATTCTTTTTTTCTATCTCCACAAAACCTGGATCTATATTGGTGAAAATCGACTGTCCCAATAGGGATTTATTGGTTTTTAATAGGGAATAATTAAAGCTATAATTAAATTCCGCATCGTTTAGCTTATCTGTCATTATTTCATTTTCAGCATTTCC
>CANHPJ010000147.1 GCA_947462515.1 Bacteroidota bacterium
CCAATTCTGAAAAACTAATAAATGACTTAAAATCAAAAGATTGGAATAAAAGCAATTTATTAATGATGAGTTCAGGTAATTTCGATGGAGTTGATTTTAATGCTTTCGCTAATGAAATCTTGAAATGAACTATTGAAAAACTACAGAGCAATTAAGTAGCCTTTTAGTATTCATCTGAAAAATGTATTTATTTTATTTCAGAGCAAAAGATCGAATTCTTACTTTGAATTAATTGATTTGATTGCTAAATTTGCACTAAATATTAATCGGAATTATTTTAACCTTTATTATTATAAAAATTTAAACCATGAAAATTACTGTTGTAGGAGCTGGAAACGTAGGTGCTACTTGCGCTAATGTTATCGCTCACAAAGAATTAGCTAACGAAGTTGTGTTGGTTGACATAAAAGAAGGTTTAGCTGAAGGTAAAGCTTTGGACATGTGGCAAACAGCCCCAATTAACCTTTATGATTCAAGAATCACCGGTTCTACCAATGATTATTCAAAAACTGCAGGTTCTGAAGTTGTAGTAATTACTTCTGGATTACCAAGAAAACCAGGCATGAGCAGAGATGACCTTATCGCTACTAATGCCGGCATCGTTAAAACTGTTACTGAAAACATCATTAAATATTCTCCAAATGCTATAATCATTGTGGTTTCAAATCCACTTGATGTTATGACTTACTGTGCATACCTTACTGCAAAAGTAGATTCTAAAAAAGTATTTGGAATGGCCGGAATTCTTGACACTGCAAGATACCGTGCTTTCCTTGCCGAAGCTTTAGATGTGTCTCCAAAAGATATTCAAGCAGTATTAATGGGTGGCCATGGCGATACTATGGTTCCGCTTCCAAGATATACAACTGTAGCTGGAATTCCTGTTACTGAACTTATCGATGCAGACAAATTAGATGCAATAGTTGAAAGAACTAAAAAAGGTGGTGGAGAATTGGTAAACCTAATGGGTACATCTGCTTGGTATGCTCCGGGCGCCGCTGCAGCTCAAATGGTTGAAGCTATCGTTAGAGATCAAAAAAGAATTTTCCCTGTTTGTGCATTGTTAAACGGAGAATACGGAATGAAAGATATTTATCTTGGCGTTCCTGTTAAACTTGGGAAAAACGGAATCGAAGAAATAATCGAATTGAAATTAGATGAAGCTGAAATGAATCTTCTAAAAGATTCTGCAGTCGCAGTTAAGCAAGTTATGGATGTCTTAGATAATATGAACGTTACTGCCTAACAAATAATCTTTATTTAAAAAAGGTATTTCCTCAACCGGAAATACCTTTTTTGTTTATACCTAACAGGATGAAAAACAGCTTTGAAATACCTTTTAACATCTTAAAAATCGAAAATGAAGGATATCACATTCAGATTCAAGCAAACATTAATGACCTTAATTGCACATTATTAATTGATACCGGTGCTTCAAAAACAGTTCTCGACTTAAATTTCTTCAACCACTACATAAGTGATTATTCTCCCGTTCAGGAAGATAGATTATCCGTTGGCCTTGGAACTGATTCAATGATTACTCATTCGGCAACCATCGAAAATTTAAAAATTGGGGAAATTTTATTAACAGATTTCCAAACTACCTTATTAGATCTATCTCATGTAAATACCTCCTATAACAAACTTTATTTGCCTGAAATTGCCGGAGTTTTAGGTGGGGATCTATTAATGAAACATCACGCAATAATAAATTACTACGACCAAAAACTAACTCTTAAATATTAACTTAAAAACCGAGACCGAATAGAATCATCTGGCACTATACAAGATTGCCTTTTTCCAAACCAGCGATACCTGTTTTTTGAAAAAACATCATAAATATAATTCCTGAAAAAAGCGGGAACTATTATAAAAACATAAATCAAAGGAAATGGAAATCTCAGCTTCCGTGTTATTTCTAAAACAGCCTTCGATTTTATAAAAACCTGACCCTGTTGAATTAAGACAATACTTTTATTTGTTCTAAGCCCTAACAAGAGTGTATTATTCAAAATATGCCTCTGAGCATATTCAGACTGAAGCGACGCGAACTTGAATACACCGTCAGGATCGTTCCTGATAATCATATTGACTGATGCACAGCAAAAATTACATTCACCATCAAAAAACACAATATAATCGCTTTTATCCTCCACTTATTCCTTAATTAATTTCCTAACTGTTCTTCCGTATTTATTAACCAATTCAACCAAATAAACACCAGAGGGAATACCTGTTAAAGTAATCGAACTATTATTTGTAATCAACTTGCGTTCAATTAATGGCTCACCAAGCAAACTAAATATAGTAAATCCCGTTTCACAGTTTAAATCCTCAGCCCAGTTAATAATTAATTTTTCCTTTACCGGATTAGGGTAAATTTTAAAATTAGGCAATGAATAAGCATTATTTATTATAGACACTTTGTCTGTCCCATAATAAAAACTTAGTCCTCCGGAATAGTTGCCAATTATCAAATCCATCAATCCATCACCATTCAAATCCGATCCGGAAGGTGCTGTCCTGATTCCCTCATTTATGCCTGCAAAAAAATCGTTAACCAATTCAAAATTACCAGTCAAATTATTTTCAAGATTATCATATAAATAAATTTTACCGCTTTCCGACCCTACCAATAATTTCAAACTGCCATTTTCAAAATATAAATAAGGAACGCTATACCCAACTGTATAACCTTTTAACCTTACATCAACTCCTCCCCAGAATTCAATCATAGTGTCAAAAAGGGGACTAGTCATAGATCCATTATTTGGAAAATAATTTAAGGTTCCATTTTTCTCTCCTATTACTAAATCTAACTTACCATCGGCATTAACATCGAAAATAAAGGGTGACCCTGCCTGTCCTACATCTATATTGAAATAAGAAGTCCCTGATGTTTTAATATAATTTGTTAAAGAATCCTTAATGCCTGAATAACAATGAATCAAGCCATCCTGATCTCCAACAAGCATATCCGCATTTCCATCTCCATCTAAATCGCCAAAAGCGGGCATTAAATTCAGCTTATTGCTTTTTGACAACTCTGCCAAATCGGAATTAATTAAGGAATATTCCGGAGTGTCTTTGTTCCCTACATTTTTAAAAAAGGCTACTTTAGACACATAGGTACCTGTTGAAGAATTAAAATACCCATAATTCCCTGTCATTAAATCCTTTAAACCGTCTCTATCTATATCAAATAGCACAGGACATGCCCCTTCTCCTAACTCAATGGTCTCTTGCTGTAAAAAATTATTTTTTTCAAAAACAAAAACAGGAACATTAGTAGATCCAACGTTTTTATATAAATGCACACTCTGAAAGTTTTCAGAAACATTCGGCGCATTAGGCGAAACAATCAAATCTTGTTTATTGTCATTATTTATGTCCAACAAAAATGCTGCAGGAAAATTAATTATCTCAACTGCCTTTGTGTTTGAAGGAAAACTCCTGTCCTGACTAACAATTAATGCGTTTTTCAAGTCTCCTCCATTTATTAACAGTGTTAACTGCTTGGATGATACATCTCCTACAAGCAAATCTTTGTCCCGATCTCCATCTATATCCAAGGCTAAAAGAGTAGAACCGGAATGCCTGGAACCACCCTGTTCATTGTCCCTTCCCTGGCAAGAAACATTTAATGTAATTTCATTTGAAAGATTGTTCTCTTCAAATTTCCCCCAGCAGGATGTTTCTAGTTGAAAAATTAAACTGTCAGAATGTCCATATAATTCCTGAGATAAATTTTTATGCCATTCCAATGTACTTCCTAGAATACTGAAAGTAAGAACATCAACATCTCCATCTGAATCTACATCAACAATGGCAGGCAAATCAGCAGGACTAACATATAAGTTCAACAAGGAATTGTAATTCGACATCAATAAACTTGATTGTAATTGAAACTTTAATTCTCTGCCATTGGAGATATTTCTATGTACTTTAACTCCACCCGAAGTAGAACTAAAAATATCCTCCTTACCATCATTATCATAATCATACAACAATACCCAGGAAGTTAGCATAGGAAAACTCGAAACATACTCAGGAGCATATCGATATGAAACCTCATTGTTTTTCCCTGTATTTAAAAAAGTAGATATTCTATTGCCTGTCTTATCAAAAACAAAGAGATCTTTTATACTATCTCCATTGAGATCTATGGACGAGAATTGACAAAAATTATAGCCTCCAGTCCAGGGATAGTCAAAAACATCATCCTGGAAAAAAACTTTCACCGAATCTTTCTTGTCAAAAACAGATTGAGAAAAAACACCAAAACTTAAAATTTGAATAAAAATAATCAAAAGTGTTGAAAAAAGTTTTGTGATTCGACCCCTTAATAGATACTCATTCATTTGTAAAAAAATCATTTAACAATTAGCTAAAATACATTATGTTATATTAACTGCGTCCAAAAAATGAAATTACGATTATTAACATTATATTATTGGTAAATAATAATTGTTATTCTATATTTGCACCTTCGAAAAATTAAAAAGGTTTTTAATATTAAAGTTTATGCAAAGTAAAGGAGCGATTAAAGTTTTTGCCATTATTTTCTCTCTCGTGTGTTTATATCAATTGTCATTCACATGGATATCTAAAAATATAGAAAAAAATGCAAAAGAATTCGCAAAAGGTGACTCTGAAAAAGAAAAATTGTATTTAGACTCAATGAATAGCGAACCTGTTTTCAATCTGGGCCTGAAAAACTACACATACAGCGAAGTAAAGGACAGAGAAATAAACCTTGGTTTGGATCTTCAAGGTGGAATGAATGTAACCTTGGAAGTATCTGTTGTTGACCTAATTAGAAACATGTCAAACAACAGCACTGACGCTACATTTAATGCTGCAATAAATCAAGCTCTTGAAAATCAAAAAAAATCACAAGAAGATTTCGTAACTATTTTCGGAAAAGCTTTCAAAAGTATTGACCCCAATGCTAAACTTTCTGCTCCTGGCATCTTTGGATCTAGAGAAATGAAAGATAAAATTAAACCTTACGAAACTACGAATGACCAGGTTCTGGCAATCATAAAGAAAGAGGCAGAAGATGCTGTTGAACGTTCTACGAAAATTTTAAGAACCCGTATCGATAAATTTGGAGTTACATCTCCAAATATCCAACGTATTGGAAATACCGGAAAAATATTTGTTGAATTGCCTGGTGTAAAAGAAAAAGACAGAGTACGTAAATTACTTCAAGGAACTGCAAAACTTGAGTTTTGGGAAACATACGACAACAGAGAAGTATATCCATTTTTAGCTGAAGCAAATACCTTATTAAAAGACCTTGCCACAATCAATGACACCATTGTTGGTGATTCATTAAAAACGGACACACTAGCTAAAGCAGAAAATAAAGATACAACTGCAACAGCTTCTGCAGATAGCTCAAAAA
>CANHPJ010000148.1 GCA_947462515.1 Bacteroidota bacterium
ACAATCAGGATAATCGATAAATTAGATTTTTCAGGTTTTGTAAATAATCCTAAATGGATAGTTGGATATAGTGATATTACCGTTTTGCATGCTCATATTCAGCAAAACTTTCAGGTGCAGTCATTACACGCTACTATGCCGATTAATTTCCCTTTTGACGGATCCTCTGATAGCGCCACCGAATCGCTTAGAAAAGCGCTTTTTGGAGAAGAGGTTGAATATGCTCACAATAATGATTCTGTGAGCTTTAGAGAAGGACAAACTGAGGCAGAAGTAGTAGGTGGAAATCTCTCCATATTACATAACCTTTCCGGAACTTCATCGGCCATAAATACATCAGGTAAAATATTGTTTTTAGAAGATCTGGACGAATATCTCTATCACGTTGACCGTATGATGATGAATCTCAAAAGGAGTGGCATGCTGGACAATTTAGCGGGGTTAATAGTCGGGGGAATGAGCGACATGCGAGATAATACGATTCCTTTTGGTAAAAATGCAGAGCAAATAATAATGCAGGCAGTTCAAGAATATAATTATCCGGTATGTTTTAATTTTCCGGCCGGCCATATAAAAAATAACCTTGCTCTCTATTTGGGAAGAAAAGCAAGGTTATCAGTTTCTAAAGCTAATATTAGCCTTAAGTATTATTAATTATTTTTCAAATTTTTTGAATCCTGCAGGAATCAAAAAAAGTTTGTCTTCTATTTTGTGCTTGTTTACATTCAAAACCTCAAGAGTAGACTTCCTGTTTCCGGCATAATCTGTTTCTATTGATAAAAATGGAAAACAGTTCTCGTTATCGGAAAGTGTTTGATAGTAGGTTGAAGCTTTATCTTTTCTGTTCAGGGTTTTAATAACTCCTTTGATGAAATGGAAATTATCTTTTGCCAAGTAATAAGTTACTATGGTGTTTTGCTCTCCATTTTTCACAACATATTCAGTACAGTTATAACCTGCAATTTTTTTTGTTGCTTTTCCTTTTTCAATCTTTACCTTATCTATTGAAACGGTGTTTGGCTTTCCTTTTTCAAGGTCTAAATAAAGTTTTCTTTCGGGACTTAAAGATTTAGCTGTTTCGTTTTTTATGTCAATTAACATGGTGCCTGCAGTGCGTTTATCTGAGCCAATCTCATCAATTCTAACCTGATTGCCTTTCACATAATAGATATATTGAATTGTATCAATGCTTCCTATCTTTCTGAATTCGATGGTGCCCTCAAATCCTTGTGAAAACAATGCTGAAGTAGTTAGTAAAAATACCGCTATGATGGCTGTAATGTTCAAGATTTGTTTTTTCATTATTTCTTAAATTAAATGTTAGTACGAAAATAGTAATTTTATCAATGTAAACAAGTGCTCTAAAAAGACGCATAAAACATTTATTTTTAATTCATAACCATTTGTATGGCAGAGCATATCGATACAGGAAAGAAGGGTGAAAACATTGCTGTGGTTTTTTTAGAGCAAAAGGGATATCAAATCATAGAAAAAAACTGGACAAATAAAAAGTTTGAGTTGGATATAGTGGCCCAAAAAGGCAACATTTTATATGTCATTGAGGTTAAAACTCGGCATTCAAATTATCTTGGAGAACCTCAAGAATGGGTTTCAAAAGTAAAGCAGCAGCATTTGGTTAAAGGAGCAAACGCATATGTTTTACTTCATAATCTGGATATAGAGGTTCAGTTTGACATAGTAACGGTTATATTGCAGGGAGAAAAACACTTGGTTTATCATATCGAAGATGCTTTTTATGCAAGACTTTAAATACTGCTTGCTTTATAGTATCTTTGCAGCTTAAAATTTTATACAATGCCTGGTTCAAGAAAAAGTACAGACGCTCCAAGAGGTCGCAAAACGAATGCAAATACAGCAAGAGGAAAAGAAAATAAAGAATATAAAACTTCATCAGGACAAGCGGCAGGTGAAAAAAAACCTCGCTTTTCCAAACCAAGAAGCTTCGACAAAAAGGAAAGTGGATTTACTAATGATGCCCCTAGAGAAAGAGGCTCGTTTGGTGGCGAAAGGAAATTCAAAAAAGAAGAATCCTCGGACAGGAAAGACAACAGAGACAGCAGAAACTTTGATAAAAAAGAAGGGGGCTTTTCCAAAGGAAAAAGTTCATATGCAAAAACTGATAATGACCCTAGAGAAAAAAGAGAAAGGGCAGGGTTTAAAAAAGATAGTAATTCTCGTAAAAGCGAGTTTGCTCAAAATCCTAACAGACCAATAGAAAAGTCTGTTTATGAAGATCGAAGTGATAAGAAAAAAGGGAATTTTGGTTCCAGTTCAAGAGAAAAAAATAGCGATTCCAGAGAAAGAAGATCTGATAGAAAAGACACTTCAGGAAAAAGAAGTTTTTCTAAGGACGCTGATTCAAGAGGAACGGAACGCAGATTTAAAAAAGACGATTCATCAGATAGAAAAAGTTTTTCAAAAGAAAAACCCTCCACAAACAAAAGGTTTGACGAAAATGAATCTTGGGAGAAAAAAAGTTTTTCCAAAGATAATGAATCAGAAAAAGGATCATTCAACAAAGAAGGATCATACGCAAGATCAGAATATAAAGGCAAATCAGATAAGGGAAGTTTTTCAAAACAGAAAAGTTTTGATAAGCCTAAATCGCCAACAAAAAACGAAAAGAAAAACTCTTTAAAAAAGGAAGAAGGTCAGCTGCGTTTAAACAGATATCTATCTAACAGCGGGGTTTGTTCGAGGAGAGAGGCTGATGAATATATAAGCGCAGGTGCCGTTTCTGTAAATGGAAAAGTAATTACGGAAATGGGCTATCAGGTAATGCCGGGTGACATGGTTAAATACGGAGGAGCCATTCTTAATCCCGAAAAGCCTGTTTATTTGTTGCTCAATAAACCTAAGGGTTTCATTACCACTGTGAGTGACCCCAGAGACCGTAAGACTGTAATGAGTCTTATAGCGGGTGCTTGTCGCGAGCGCATTGTTCCGGTTGGAAGATTAGATAGAAATACTACCGGCCTTTTACTTTTTACCAACGATGGAGATATGCTTAAAAAATTAACTCATCCCAAACATGGAGTTAATAAAATATACCATGTTGAAACAGACATCCCTGTGAAAAAAGCGGATATCACCAAAATGCTTGAAGGAGTTGAGTTGGAGGATGGCATAGCAAAAGCCGACAACGTCAGTTATGTTGATGCTGTTAAAACCAAAAAAGAAATAGGCATAGAATTGCACAGCGGTAAAAACCGAATTGTAAGAAGAATGGTTTCTAGTTTTGGATATGAAGTAATAACACTCGATCGTGTTTATTTTGCCGGTTTAACAAAGAAAAATCTTCCTCGTGGCCATTATCGTTTTCTTAACGAAAAAGAAATCAATATCTTAAAAATGATTTCTTAATATTCTTTAAATAAATGTTCAATAAAAATTCTCAACAGCTTTCTTTTAAAAGATGCTGTTGAGAAAAATTAATTTAAGCTTCAATTACATTTCAATTTTAAAAGGCTTAATCTGATATACTACCAAACTAATGACGCCCCTTTATATAGAAAACCTGGAAAATTTTGTGAAAAAATTTTCCATTTCTATAAACTTTAAGGCAAAAAATATTGTTCAAAATGGTGACGTTGAAATAGACACCGTCGATTCAGATAAGGTTACTTTTAGAGTAAGTAGTCAATCGGCCGATAGCACTTATTTTGTGTTTTTATCCGGATTTGAAACCAATAAAATCCAACATGATTGCACCTGTCCAGATACCTGGAATCCGATATGCAAGCACAGAGCAGCAAGCGCATATGTTCTATTGAGTTCATATGGCAAAAATTTAATTGCCGAAAATCCTCAAAAAAGTCGGTCAGGTTTTTCCCTTCTTGAAAAGAAACCAAGGCTAATACAGCTGAACTATCTTAAAAACAAAATTGATGAATACTATATTAAGATGTATTCTCGAACCGAATGCAAAGAAGCCGAGGCAAGCAGCAGAAACGCCATAGAAATTATCTCTGCTGCAGATGAGAGGGTGGAAGCACATTATAAAAACAAATCCGGCCTTTTAAATCTTGTTTTTTTGCGCGATGCCGAAGGAAACTTCCATTTTCAATGCGATTGCTGTAAACATCTTACTTATAAACTATGTAGCCACGGCTTAAGCCTATACATAAATCTTTTTAATAGTTATGGTGCCAATTATTTTAATACTATAAAGGATTGGACATCCCAAAAAAAAGAATTGATAAAAAAATATGGCCTCGATCCAACCGAAGAATCGCAAAACAGGTTTAATTTTTTTACAAAAGAGGGTAAATTAACCGCAATTCCAAAAGATAGTTCTTTAAAAACGATTGAGGCTTTAAAGGCATTTGAAAATAATTCCGAGAAACCTTCCATAGATTACAGCAATTTGGAGGAATTAAGAAATCTGATTTCTATGAAATCGAATAATTATGTAGCTATTTTCAGCAATGAACATTCGGAGTTGTTTGCCAATATATCATTGTATAACGCTGAGCTAAAAGACGGGGAGTTAGACAAGATAAAATCCAAGGTTAAACTAGATTCAAATGCGGCAGAGGAGACTTATTTTGAAAATTATTTTCTCAGTGATTTGCTCGATTTACAGCCATCTTCGGCATTGCTGCATTTAGTAAAATTAAAAGAAAGAAGTTTAAATCATTATTTTTTTTCTATCGATCAGAATCGCTTTCCGGACAACTGTTCAAACAGAGAAATTCAGCTCATCACAAAATATTATATCGAGCAATTTGCTTGTTTTGCTGAAAACATAAAGGAGGAAAACTTGCTTCTTTATTGTTTGCCAGGAGGCGTGAAGCTATCAAAAAAGGCATTAATTCCTGTTCGACTTACAAGGGAGAAAATTCAAATTCATATTAAGGCCTTTATCGAAGATCAGTTTATCGTTTTGGAGGGGTTTCTTAAAACAAATGAAAAACTGATTCCTTTAAAGGAAACTCAAAAAATGGGAAATCCTTTGATAAGGCACCAAGAGCAGATTTATATCTTTCCATCTGCATTGCATAGCAGTTTTTATTCAGAGGCCTTCCCGGAAGGTAAGCTGAAGTTCAGTATTTCTGAACTGTCTTTTGTGAGGTCAAAATTTATGATTCCATTATCTGATAAATTCAGTTGGGAGGTAAGCGAAGATTTGATACCAAAGCCGGTTGAACCGGAAACCTTTGAAAAAGTAGTTGTTTTGAGTGAGCTCGCTCCCGATTATTTATTGATACGTCCTCATTTTACTTATGATGGACAGGAAGTGGGCATCGATCAAAACAATCACATTGAAACGCTTCGCGATGATGAACTTGTTTTACTAAAACGGAATAAAGAAGAGGAAAACCGTCTTTTTGGAATTATTCAA
>CANHPJ010000149.1 GCA_947462515.1 Bacteroidota bacterium
TTTGACATCTAAAAACAAAACATTCAAATCAGCAGTTTTCACCCCAGGCTCATACAAATCGATTAATGCATCGTAGGGATGATCGATATAACCCAGAATATCGCACTCTTGCCTCTTTAGTGAAACTATTTTCTCAAGATAGGGAGCAAATACCTTATAATTATTAGTTTGCTTCGCCTTTTGCCAGGCCTGAAAGGATTCGTTAACAGTTTTACTCATCAGCTCAACAAAAGCAGTAGAATATTTATTTTGTCTTTGATAATCTTTTAAAGAATACGAAACATTTCGTGCCTGAATATCATTCAGTGAAACATCTTTTCTAAGGACATTCAGCACTTCTCCAAACTCCTTGCTAATATGCAAATCATGAGCTATGCCGGCAAGAGTTGATAATTGCTGCGACCTGAAAGCTGAACCTTTAACAGGCATGTAAGTTTCCTGATCCCAGCTTAATACTGCGCTCGCGAAATTAACATCAGCAATTTTTCTCAAATGATTCTTATATTTATCGTATTGCATGTCCATATATTTTGAAACTAATTTGAATATAAAGCACAAAGAAAAGAATAATCTAAACAATGTTTAAGCCAAAATTCAATATTAAAAATCAATAAAATGAACACTTAGCTTTTTATATAAAAGAAAAATATTATCTTTGCCACCCTAAATAACACAAATTACTAACAAACAAAACAAGGATTTATGTCAAATCGTTACGAAACCGTTTTCATTATGACTCCCGTTTTGTCTGAAGAACAGACAAAGGAAGCGGTAACCAAGTACAGCCAGTTTTTAACAGAAAACGGAGCTAACATAGTTCACGAAGATCATTGGGGACTAAGAAAATTAGCTTATCCAATTCAGAAAAAAACAACAGGCTTTTATCACCTAATCGAATTTGAAGCAGCTGGAAGCTTGATTTCAAACCTTGAAATTAATTTCAAGAGAGATGAAAGAATCTTACGTTTCCTAACATTGGCAATGGACAAGCACGCAGTTGCTTATGCTGAGAAAAAAAGAAACAAAGCGAAATTATCTCAAGAAGTAAAAGCCTAATTAAAACGAAAAAATTATGTCAGCAAATTCATCAGAAATAAGATATCTTACCCCTGTAAATGTAGAGGTTAAGAAAAAGAAATACTGTAGATTCAAAAAGAATAAAATTAAATTCATTGACTACAAAGACGCTAACTTTTTATTGAAATTTGTTAATGAGCAAGGTAAAATCTTACCTAGAAGATTAACAGGTACATCTTTAAAATATCAAAAGAAAGTATCTCAGGCCATTAAAAGAGCCCGTCACTTATCTTTATTACCTTACGTAGCAGACATGTTAAAATAAGAAGTAAAAAATGGAAGTAATTTTAACAAAAGACGTACAGAATTTGGGATACCAAAATGACGTTGTAAAAGTAAAAAACGGTTACGGTAGAAACTATTTAATCCCACAAGGATTTGCAATACTAGGTACCGAATCAAACAAAAAATCGTTAACTGAAACTCTTAAGCAAAAAGCATTTAAAGAGCAAAAACTTAGAGATGCTGCTTCTAAAACTGCTAAAGCACTTACAGAAGTTGCAATAAAAGTTGGAGCTAAAGCCGGCGAAAGCGGTAAAATATTTGGATCAGTAAACGTGATTCAAATTGCTGATGCGATTAAAAAACTTGGTTTTGAAGTAGATAGAAAAAACATTTCTATCGCTGATGATCATATTAAAGCACTAGGAAAATACTCATGCAAAATCAAATTATATAAAGATATCCAGGTTGATATTGAATTTGATGTAGTTGAAGAGTAATATCCGGCACCAAAAAATTAAAAAGCAGTTTCGTTTTGGAACTGCTTTTTTTTTGATAAATCATTAGTAGAAGTTTGAAAAACACCCTTTCAAAACAAGGCTATGAACTGCAAGCTTAACAAAGTTTTTTTGATGTTTAGTCTTTTATTATTTGAGTTTATTGACGACTTTAAAAATATATTTGTAGCTTTATTTAAAAAAAGAATACCCCTTTAGCCTGAGAATTTTTTAAATGAATAGAATAGCAGTATTTCCAGGTTCTTTTGACCCCATAACCATTGGTCATGAATCCATAATAAGGAGAAGTTTAGATCTTTTTGACAAGGTTATAGTGGCTATTGGCGTGAACTCTCAAAAGAATAACCTATTCAGCGTAGAACAGCGAAAAAGCTGGATTGAAAAGATTTTCGAAAATGAATCGAAAATTGAAGTAGATGCCTACCAAGGGATGACCATAGATTACTGCGTCAAAAAAAATGCCAGATATATATTAAGAGGACTTAGAACATCGGCAGATTTTGAATTTGAACGCGGAATAGCCCAAATGAATCATGCGATGATAAAAGAAATAGAAACCATTTTTATTGTTTCTAATCCTGAATATTCAGCAATAAACTCAACAATTGTTCGTGATATTATTCGAAATGGTGGCCAAGCGCAACAATTTGTACCTAAAGAAATTAAAATAAAATGACCATACATTCCAAAAAGTTTTGTTTTCTTGTATTTACATTGCTTCTTATCTCCTTTAGTGGTTATAATCAAGTGGTGACAATAACCGGCAAGGCTAATGGATATAAGGGAAGTGAAATAATATTGTATTACTATGAGGACTTTATTTCTTTTCAGCCCAGACAAATTTCTACCACTCTAATCGATAATCAGGGCACTTTTAAATTTAATACCGAAATACCCGGAACCATAAAAGCATTTTTAAGGATAGAAAATATAGCATCGCATATATTTTTAGAACCAAACAAAAGCTACAGTGTCAACATGCCAAATTTTGACTCTTCTAAATCAAAACAAGAAGGCACTTTAAGCTGGATTCCTATACAGATATTAAACCAAGACAGCACCGAGATAAACAACCTGATTATCAACTTTAACAAAAGCTATGATAAATTTTTAGACTCAAATTATAATCTGTTAATCACCAAACAGGCCTCATCAAAAATTCAAGCTTTCAAAAAGAATACACAAACAAAATACGAAAACTCAAAAAACACATTTTTTAACGATTTTGTAGATTATAGCATTGCCAGCTTGGATCAGTTTTCCTTGAGTAAGCAAAAATTATTTTCAAAATACATTAAAAACAAACCTATTATATACAAAAACCCGGAATACATCAATTTTATTAGCGACTTTTTCGAACACTATATTGTAAACCTTACCCATTCTAAAAGAGGATCGCGCTTTATAGAAATAATAAACAAAAAAGATTATAAATCAGCCATAGCCGAATTAAAAAAAGACACTGTTTTTCAAAATGATGCCTTGTGCGAATTGGTGCTAATCAAGGGCTTATTTGAAAACTATTATACTGATATATTTGATAAAAAAGCTATTGATGGAATTTTTGATAAAATTTCTTCCCAGAGTGAGTTTGCAGAACATCGCACAATAGCTGAAAACCTATTACTTAAAACATCAAAACTAAGCATTGGGCAGAAGGCTCCGGAATTTCGACTTATTGACAGCAAGGGAAAAAACATCAACTTAACAGACTATAAGGGGAAGTTTATTTACCTGAATTTTTGGGCAAGCTGGAATATTACTTGCATACAAGATTTAAAAGTAATGGAAACACTACATGAAAAATATGGAGATAAAATTCAGTTTATAAGCATTTCTTTAGATAATAGTCAGTCGGTAATGGATGAATTTTTGAAAAAACACAATTATAACTGGACTTTTGTACATTATGGCAACTACAAAAAAGTAAAAGAAGAATATAATATCAACAGTTTACCTTCATATTTTTTGATTTCACCGGAAGGAAAATTCATTCAATCGCCGGCTGAAACACCAAGTGGGTATATAGAAGTGTCAATGTCGAAAATTACTCAGACTACTGAGAAGAAAGTGAAAGTGGGAGAAAAATAAGTGTTTTTTAATAAAACTCGTATTTATACTTAACCACATCCATCAGCTTAATATCGATATCTCTTGATAATCGGGCATTGAAAAATGGATTTTCTTCGTATAATAACTCTGTATGTTCTGCCTGCTTATCATTTTTAAACTTCTCAATTTCGACAAGCCTGCCAATGTCATCGTACTTAAATTTATTAACGATTTTCTTCTCCCCTGCCACGTCTGAAAACTCAGATTTTTGAATAACACTTCCATTTTGATCATACTGATAGGTATATTTTTCTGTTTTACCGGTATTTACAAAACGCCCGTTTCTTTCGCTTACCCTGCCCTTTTCGTCAAGGTAAACAATAACTTCCTTGTATGGAATGGATAAATTGTTTAAGTATTTGATTTTATATTGAGTGGATGTTAAATATTGATATGAAAATGATTCAACAGCCATAGGGTATTGTTTTGATAAGATAAAATCGGCTAAAAAGGGCAATTGATTAATATCGCGGCAATAGGTTTCTTTTATAAGATTATTTTTGAGGTCGTATTCGTAATTCAAGGAATAAAATCCTAGGGCATCGACTTTCCTTTTAACCGAAAGTCGACTTAAAGAATCATATTCATAAAGCACAACCGAAGTATCGATAGCACCTTCACTTTTTTTATAGGTAGAAATTTGATTTATCAAACGTCCTTTTTGATCAAAATTATACTGAATAAAAAGACCTTTGTTATTCATTTTTTCAAAGTCGCGTTTAAAATGAATTTCACCGGTAATGGATTTAATTTTATGTTTTTTAATTTGTGTATAATTAAAAAAAGGCTCCTCGCCAAACAGCTCTTTATTGCAATTGAGTATTTGCCCAAAACCCGATTGCCAGAGAATAACAGATAAGAAAACAAACAAAAAGCTTCGCATCAAAAAATATAAAATAATGAATAAATCAAGATAAAAATAACAGAAAAATCTCTACTAATCAATTAGCAACTGCAAGGCATCTTTTACATCACTAATGGGAAAGTTACATGTTTTATCTTTACACACGAAAATTAATTCCTTATCACGTTCAAACCTATTTGCCAACAAAGGCAAATTACTTAGCTCTGATGAGCCTGCAAAAAGTGAATTGGGAAGGTATAAATAATTAAACTCACTGCGTTTTTGCTTTGCATCAGGGGCGCAAATGATCACCTCCGAAAAAGGCAGAGATATCTTTAACATAAGGTTTCCCCAATTTGAATATCCTGATCCATAATCAACAAAATTTGAAACCACCTTATTCAACATTTTATTGGCTGCTGTTTCAAATTCAGGGAGAACAAAAATTCGACTCAACTTGAATAAAGAGTTTGCCAAACAGGAATTAGAAGCAGGAGTTACATTATCAGAAAGCTCCATTTTACGAGCTATCAGAGGCTTTTCATTTTTAGCAGTAAAAAAGAACATCTCGGTTTGCTCATCATAAAAA
>CANHPJ010000150.1 GCA_947462515.1 Bacteroidota bacterium
GAAGGACCATAAGATAAAACCGGGCCTTTGCCGGCATGCAAATCCCCATTTTGTATTTTATTTATCATGGGTGTTTGGGTATCATGGCAAACATCGGTAACAATAGCAATATTGGGTTTAATGGTTTGGGTAATCATTTCAGCGCCTCTAAGACCAACTTCTTCCTGCACAGAATTTGTGATGTATAAACCAAAGGGAAGCTCAACTTTATTTTCTTTTAAAAGTCGGGCTACTTCAGCAATCATAAATCCACCAATTCTATTATCAAGCGCTCTTCCAACAAAATGATTTTTGTTTAAGATCATAAATTCATCTTCGTAGGTAATAACGCATCCAACATGAACCCCTAGTTTTTCTACTTCTTCTTTTGAATTGCAACCACAGTCTAAGAATATGTTTTTAGGAGTAGGGCCTTCTTCTTTGGAAACATCTCTGGTATGTATGGCAGGCCAACCAAAAACAGCTTTTACGATTCCCTTATCCGTATGTATATTGACTCTTTTTGAGGGAGCAATCTGATGGTCAGAGCCACCATTTCGTCTTAGATAGATAAAACCTTCTTTGGTGATATAATGCACAAACCAAGATATTTCGTCTGCATGCGCCTCAATAACCACTCTAAAATCCGCTTTTGGATTAATTACAGCAACTGTTGTGCCGTAGGTGTCAACAAAATAATCATCAACATATGGTTTTATATAGCTCAGCCATAATTTTTGTCCTTCTGCTTCAAATCCGGTAGGGGAAGGGTTGTTGATGTATTTTTCAAGAAATTTTATCGATTTTTCATTAAAAACAGATGATGCTTTTTTAGCCATAATTCATTATTTTTATTACACTGTAAAATTAGAATATTACTTTTATAAAACTCTTGATTTAAAAATTCTTTATCAAAGCCTTTAAATAAATCTTAATATATGTATAACTGCCTGATCTTTATTTTGTTCAATCTCATTATGAGTTGCGCATTTGCTCAAAGCGAGGTGTCTGTGCTAATTTCGGTAACTGACACAAATACTGAAAATTATCGACAATCAATGCTCGATTATAATGAAGGCTTAGCTTTTTTTAAAAAAAACAAATACCAGGAGGCACTTACTTTTTTTAATAAATGCATTAGTTTGAACCCAAACTACGCATCTGCACTGGTAAATAGAGGAGCCGTTAAGATGGAATTAAAAGAGGAAGAAGGCGCTTATGCTGATTTTAACAAAGCTCTGGTTTTAGATTCACTCCATGATGAAGCATATTACCGGCTTTCTGAATACAAAAAGACCAAAGGAAATAAGCAGGATGCTTTAAAAGAAATTTCAAGAGCCATATCCATAAATGATAAAAATGCATCTTATTTTTACGCACGAGGGGTACTTTATTTTGAAAACAAAGAGTTTGATGTTGCCATTGAAGATTTCAATAAAGCAATAGCCATAAAGCCGGATTTTGCCTATGCATATAATGACCGGGGTAGCGCAAAACGTCAATTAGAAAATTACCGGGAGGCGCTTAAAGATTATAATTCTGCCATTCAAATCGATCCATCATTAGCTTTTGTTTATAATAATTTAGGTTCTTTAAAAAGAAAAACCGGTGACTATACTGGAGCTATAGCCGAGTATAGTCAGGCAATAAGGTTGAATGAGAATTATTTTTTAGCCTATAATAATCGTGGTGGGGCAAAATACGATGCAGGAGATTTTGAAGGCGCAATAATAGATTTTACCCAAGCCATACAGATGAATACAAACTATTTTTTTGCATACAGCAACAGGGCAGCGGCAAAGTATAAACTTGATGATTTTTTGGGTGCTATAGCAGATTGCGATGAAGCAATAAAAATAAATCAGGATTATGGCGATGCCTATTTAAACAGAGGTATATCTCGGGAAATGGCCAGGGATCCACAGGGTGCTTGTTTGGATTGGAAACGTGCAAGGGATCTTGGAGTGCAGGGAATAGAGGCATACTTAAATGACTGTAACTAATTTGAAATTTTTATTATGAGAAAGAGTTTAATATTTCTTTTAAGTATTTTGTTAATGTCGGGAAGTGTCTTTTCTCAACAAGATTTTGATTTTCAAGGGATAAAAAATGTTGAGTTTACAAAAGATAATTTTCGGGCCGATAAGGAGGGCTTAAAAAGAGCCAATGAAAATATTAAAGAAGGCGACAAGATATACGAGCTGGGTGAGTTTAATTATAAATACGCCTTAAGTTATTATTTAGATGCCAATAGTTTTAATCCAAACAATGATGAGTTAAACTATAAAATTGGCAAGTGCTATCTGCATACCAACAATAAAATAAAATCCATTTTATATCTGGAAAAGGCAGTTACCATTAACCCAAAGGTAAGACCCGATTTGAGGTATTTGTTGGCAAGGGGTTATCAGTTGAATGCCGAGTTTGATAAGGCATTGTTTCAATTCAATTCTTACAAGTCAGATTTAAACGCAAAAATAAATAAAGAAGAGTTTTTAGAGGTAAGCAAGCGCATTGATGAATGTAATTCCGGCATAGAGCTAATTAAAACACCAATACGAGTATTTATAGATAATATGGGTAAAACGGTAAATTCGAGGTATCCAGAGTATAGTCCATTTATTACTGCAGATGAATCTGTTTTGTTTTTTACCGCCAGAAAGGAAAATACCACCGGTGGTGAAAAAGATCAAGATGATAATGGTTTTTATGAAGATATTTATGTGTGTTTTAATATTAATGGCAAATGGACAGAACCCAATAATATTGGCAATCCAATAAACACCGAAAGTCATGATGCTACAGCAGGATTATCTTCCGATGGTCAGAAATTATTTGTTTTTGACGGAAGGAAAAATGGCGGGGATATCTTATTATCGCAGCTTAAAGGCGACTCCTGGACTTCACCCGAAAAAATAGATAAAAACCTATATACCCCACACAGGGAATCATCGGCATGTTTATCGCCTGATGAGAACACGCTTTATTTCGTGAGTAACAGGCCGGACCTGTCTTTAGGAGGAAGAGATATTTATTATTCTGTTAAAGACGACAAAGGCCATTGGTCTAAACCAATAAATATAGGCCCCACCATCAATACAGCCTATGAAGAAGAAAGTATATTTATTCATCCTGACGGAAAAACCTTGTTTTTTAGTTCGCAAGGTCATAATTCCATGGGGGGATATGATATATTTAAATCAGTTAATATAAATGGAGAATGGTCTAAGCCGGAAAATATTGGTTTTCCGGTAAATACGCCCGACGATGATTTGTTTTTTGTTTTGTCGGCAAGTGGTAAAAGGGGATACTTTGCTTCTTTTAGGCCTGACGGATTTGGCGACAAGGATCTTTATACCATAACTTTTTTAGGACCTGAAAAGCAGATGATTATAAATACTGAAGATAATCTTATAGCAAGTGTTGCTGCTCCGGTTATAGATAAAGTTATTGCAAAGACTGTTGAGGTTCAAGCTACTAGCACAACTATTTTGAAAGGACAAATTACAGATGATTTTGCTAAAAAGCCTATCGAGGCAGAAATTGAGTTAGTAGATAATTTTAAGGGAGAGGTGATAGCCTCATTTAAGTCGAACAGTAAAACGGGTAATTTTCTGGTTTCTTTACCTTCGGGAAAAAATTATGGCATCGCAGTAAAGTCAGAAGGATATCTGTTTCATTCTGAAAATTTTGATATTCCAAGTATTGTCGGATATCAAGAAATCAGAAAGGATATTGCCTTAAAAAATGTATCTGTTGGCTCGAAGATTGTTCTTAGAAATATATTCTTCGACTTTGGTAAATTCACTTTAAGAAATGAATCTACCCTCGAATTAGAACGTTTGTATAAGCTCTTATTGGAGGCAGCTACCTTAAGAATTGAAATTTCTGGTCATACTGATAATAAAGGATCTGCTGAGCTAAATCGAAAACTATCAGAAGAAAGGGCTAAAGCGGTAGTAGATTATTTAATTCAAAAAGGGATTGATTCCAGTAGGTTAACATATTTTGGATATGGTAAAGACGATCCTATTGAAACTAACGAAACAGAGCAAGGGAGACAATTTAATAGAAGAACTGAATTTAAAATACTTAGCAAATAAGAATCCTTATTTTATTGCAGTGTATTCAAATTATGAAAGGTTTTTATTGGTTTACCAAACTTAACTTGTTATTATTGTACCACATAAATAATTTTTAATCCATAAATAAAAAAGCCTATGAAAAATATTAATACTAAGATTTATTTTGTTTTATCAATTGTAATTTTAGCTTCTTGCTCGAGTAATAATGAATTTTCTAAAAGAAGATATTTAGATGGATTTAATGGAAAAGAAACCGAAATGGTCCATTCAACCAAAAATGAAAACAACTTCAAGAAAGACCGAAAACCTTCAGAAAATTTATCTGTAGTTTATTCAAATCAGGAGTTAACTGCTTCAACACAGGAGTCGACTCCATTAATACTAGCAGAAACTAGCACAAAATTAGCTCCTGTGGCTAATGTTGATAAATCGTTTATTGAACAAAGCAAGCCGAGTTTAAAAGAAAAAATAGCAGTTTCCAAAACTGTCATTAAACTCAATAAATTAAATAATAGCCCTGCTCAGGTTAATCAAGGAAATATCATTGAAGTTGTGTTGGCATTTTTAATTCCACCTTTGGCTGTTTTTTTACACAACGGACTTGATACTTCTTTCTGGATAAGTCTAATCTTGACCTGTTTATTATGGGTGCCAGGGGTTATTTTCTCATTATTGGTTGTATTGGATTTAATTTAAGAATTCAAATCCAACTTGTTTAAATGAGATTTATCAAAAATAATAACAAGGCATTGAATGGTTATCTTAAATTGGTCAGATACCCATAGTTCAAAAATAAAATGAAAAAAAAAACAGGCTGTTTCAATTTATGAAACAGCCTGTTTTTTTATAGGGTAAAATTTATAAATTATTGTCCCAATTGGTTTTATTAATTTCCGGTTTCAAATTTTTTATAAAGATAAATCGGTTCTTAATAAATCATAGAGTGTATATTAAATTATCCCATAAAGCGAATGTCCCTTTGTTCCTAGTGCATCAACTCTTTTTTCTATTTCAGGAATTTTCTCCATAATGGGGGCATGATGCGGTTTTATTCGGGCATCTATTATTAGAGATCCTTTGCATCCCCAGTGCTTATGCTCGGTATAACTGTCAACACCATAGATATCTTTAGCAGGATTACTTCTTGTAAAGGTAACCCATAAAAAATTATTCAGAGTTTTTGATGTAAAACTACTGTCATCAGAAATAATAATCAGTGGAAAACCATTTAGTGATTCTCTTTGATCGGATAAATATGCTCCAAGTTTTTCTATAGACTTA
>CANHPJ010000151.1 GCA_947462515.1 Bacteroidota bacterium
ACCCATCGCTATAACCTAATGAAAAAATTGAATGCCAAAAACTCAGCTGATTTGGTAAGAATGGCTATGGAAAACGAATTAATTTAAACTAATAGTGTTAAATATTTACTGTTAATGCATTCAGAATTTTTTCCTGTAAAATTTCAAAGGCATTATCATCTTTTATAACATAATCATAAACACCTAATTCAAATATTTTGGCAGCTATCTCCAAACTATTTTGTCCGCTTAACATAATTATTTTTGTTAAGGGTAAGTCCACCTTAATCTTTTTAACTGCCTCCAATCCATTTATAGCCTTTGGATTTTCCTTATCTAAATTATAATCCAAAACAATAACATCGGGCTTTTGATTTAAATTTTCTATACAAGACTCGGCAGATTCAAAACCTTTTAAGGTATATTTTTCATCATTGGATAGCTTGCTTTTTAATATTTCAAGAAAAAAAGCATCGTCCTCTACTACAAAAACAAGCGGTTTATAAGGATTATTCATTATTGAGTTATCTGAAAAAAGTTTATTTCTCGTCCATATAATACAATTTGTAATATTTCAAATGCCTGACATCATCAAAACCTTTTTCTAACATATCAGCGTTACCGTGTATGTAAAAGGTAAAATTCTTATCTAGCTTAATGATGCTTTTAAAATTATTTTTGGCATCCTTAACTGCTTTAGGTGAAATATCAAAATCATCATTTATATCAGGCAAATTATGTTCCTGGGTGTATGACTCCTTATAATCTTCAAAGGCTTCAATCAATTCAGGGGCATGCATCACCTCTTCCATAAATTCCTTTTTATTGAAAGTCTCTTTATTGGCAAAATATTCCACAGCTTTTGTTTTAACTTCGGCTTGGTCAATTTTACTGTATGAATTTTTTTCTGTCACCACTTTGTCAACAAAGCTTTTGCATAGATTTAATGCATTATTGGTAAGATAAAAATCATCCTCACGCGGTCTTACCTTTAAAAAGTCATCTTTCCAGTATTGAGCCTCGCTGGTTTTGTTGATATTGTCTACCATACAAATCTTATATCCTAAGTCTTTCTCGGTATTAAATATCAAACAACCCTTATCTAGTTTATTTATGTTTATACCGTTTTCACAGGCCAATTCATAGTTTTCGTTTTTTTGAAATACCTTCAAATAGGTTTCTTTATTTTCTGATTTAAAAAAACCAAGAGCATCGCAAAGCTCATCTTCTACCACACAATCCTTGAAATAAACCACATAAAACTCGCCCGATTTTATCTGAGGATGCTGAGAATTCTCATAAAGATGTCTGGCAATGTTAATGGTTTGATCATAAAAATTGTCTTTATCTTTAAATATTTCAGATACAAAGACAAATAAATCATTCAAATTGATAGAAGCATCGTGAAAAAAATTGAAGAACACAGGCTCTTTAAAAGGATTTAAAAAATATTTTAAGAGGGCTGAATTAATAAAATCTTCCTGCAAATCGAGTGCTTGTTTGGAATAAACTACCCCCTCTTCCCTATTTTTATTACCTACCTGATGAACTATAATGGAGTCAATTTGAACCTGTGAAAAATCAAACATAAATTTAAAATTAAAATAAGTGCATTAAATATTAGCCTTAACAATGTCGTTGAGGCCTTTGATTTGTTTGGTGAAAGTATATTTACCCTTGGTAAAATTATTTACCGGCCATCCTCCCCAGGCAACAATATTGCCTTTGGCATCCTTATAATTATATGCCGCAGTGGTTTGGCTATCAAATTCCCAAATCATGGTGTTTCGCTCTTTAGTGCCTACTTGAACTGGGAAAGTCACTTTTACATCTATAAATTTGTGATAAACAACCTGCTGTAGCCAGCCATTACCAACGCCAAGTGAACTTAAAATATCCGTGAGGCCGCCTGCAACAGCAGTTGCCTGTAACTTAGCCTCAACAGTAAAGCGATCGGGATTGCCACCCTCAACAAAAAATTCACCGGTGTTAAATCTAAAATTAGCATAATCAAATGCCTGTTTAATTTTAGCTGAGGTTTCTATCCACTTGCTGCCGCCATAAACTGTATAGGTAAACATTGGGCCTTGTGTACCAAGCATACCATTGTCGTCGGTAAGTTGAATGGCTGTTACCGGAAAAGCTACCTTACTTTTTATATCACTTCCCAAAGAATCGGAAGCTGAAGTTAATTCCCATGTTCCCTGCATTAAGAGTTTTGTTGGAGTCTCTTCTTCCATTTTTTCGCAACCAAAAATTCCCATCAGGGAAACAAATAATAAAATAGATAAAGATTTTTTCATTTTCATTTTTGCTATTAATTAGGCTGCAATTTATGAAAATTACTTTTCTCTGAATGCATTAAAATAGTTAATTAAGATTTCAAAAAAAGATAAGAGCATAGAACATATGGCTTATGTAGTAAAACCTTCATTTAGCGTGTTTATGATTTTTTAATTATTATCACTCTATAAACAAACAACATTTAGGATTAACTTTGAAGATGCAAAAAAACATTATGGAATTAGATCAAGTGTTACAAAATTTGAATATTCAAGCACTTAATGAAATGCAATTAGCATCAATAGCGGCATATAAAAAAGATAAAGATATCGTTCTTTTATCACCCACAGGTTCAGGAAAGACATTAGCTTTTTTAATACCTGCCCTATTTGACTTAAAGCCTCAGGAAGCAGACATACAAACTTTAATTTTAGTTCCCGCGCGGGAATTGGCGCTTCAAATTGAGCAGGTTTTTCGGAAAATAGGTTCCTCCTTTAAAGTAAACTGCTGTTATGGAGGGCATGATGTTAATGTGGAAAAAAACAATTTAAAACACCCTCCTGCCTTATTAATTGGAACACCGGGTAGAATTGCTGATCACATTAAAAGAGGAAGGATAAATACCTCCGGAATAAAAACACTCATTTTAGATGAATTTGACAAGTCATTGGAATTTGGCTTTATGGAGGATATGTCATTTATTATTGATCAGCTAAGCAATCTGGAAAAAAGAATGTTAACCTCGGCAACACAATCAATAGAGATTCCTGATTTTACCGGAATGCATGAACCAATCATCATCAATAACTTAGAAGAAAATAAACCAACGGGATTAACATTAAAATATATTAAATCAAATGGAACAGATAAATTGGAGGCGCTTTTTAATCTGATCTGTGCTCTTGGCAATGATGTAACGCTGGTATTTTGTAACCATATTGACACAGTTGATAGAATAAGCGGTTTATTAAAAGAAAAAGATCTGATTCATGATGTATTTCATGGAGGATTAAAACAAGAAGACAGAGAAAAAGCACTTATAAAATTCAGAAATGGCAGCTCTAAAATATTGATAACCACAGATTTGGCAGCAAGAGGATTAGACATACCAGAAATAAAAAACATAATACATTATCAATTACCGCATAAAGAAGACGGTTTTATTCATCGCAATGGCCGTACAGCAAGAATGAATGCTTCCGGTACTTCCTTTTTAGTTCTCTCTGAAAACGATTTTATTCCTGATTATATAATGCAAAAGCCTATCCTGGAAGAATTGCCCGATAAAGTGAAATTACCCGATTTTCCGGATTGGGCCACCATATATATCGGAGGCGGCAGAAAAGATAAAATAAGCAAGATGGATATTGTGGGAGTTCTTCTTCAAAAGGGAAATCTTTTAAAAGACGAACTTGGTTTAATTGAACTTCAGGATTTTGCAGCTTTTGTGGCAGTAAAAAGAAATAAAATAAGGCAAGCTGTTGATTTGTTAAAAAATGAAAAAATTAAAAAGAAAAAGTATAAAATCGAAATTTCTGAATAATCAATATTATTCAAGGATTTAAATAGCTAAAATGACGACAGATTAGTGGCTATGGTAATGCCGTTGGTGGCTCCTGACAAATGATAAGCTGCTCTTGCATAAGATATATTGAACTTAGATACCCGAAGACCAAATCCGAAAGAAAACCCCGAAATACCTGATCGTGCTTCGGGGCTTAAATCTTTTCTTATCATGTAGTTATATCCAATCCTTAATTGAACGTTCTTACCAGGAAGTATTTCAGCCCCAAAAATTAAATGCCGCATAACATTGTCAAAATAATTATTCTTGACCGGAATTGGTTCTCCGGTAATTGGATTGACTGTGGGTAAAGAAGGATCCTTAAAACCAAGATCAAGCTTATTTAAATTATTTGCCAAAAGGGTAAATTGCAATGGAGCATGTAATAACTTTTTGGAAACAACAAACTGAACATTAAAAGGTAAACCGCTTCTGTTTTGGGTATAAGAAGTCAATTGATAGCCCATATTTTTAAGTAAAATGGAAAAACCAAAATTCGATTTAGGAACGACATAATTTGCTGCTAAATCAATTCCCAAGCCAAAGGAGTTATATTTTTCGAAGTATGAATAGATAGATTTTAAATTTGTCCCTAAAGAAAAACTGCTATCTATTTTTTTTCCCCAGCCTAAATTAAAAGCATATTCGCCGGCCGAGAAAGTCCCTGTTATTTCTCCTGTTGGCTCGGCGGAAATAAATTTTCCATAATTGATAAACTGCATACCTGCCAAGAAACTTCCTGACTTTTGGTAAGTTTTGGAATACCCGGCATAGCCGCTTTTTACTCCTGCATAATAATTCAAAAAGTTTAAAACCAAATTATTGTTTATGGCTTCATTGATTAAAGATGGGTTGGCCACTGCAATATTGATGTCGGCATCATGAAAAATCGGAATGGCTCCTCCTAATGAAGAGATACGAGCGGTTTGGGGTATATTTAAAAAATCAAAAGTTGATTTTCCTCCAGGCTGGGAAAAGCTCACTTTCGCCAATGAAAAAAAAACAAATAAAACAAACAATTTATTTCTCATTCAGCGGGATTACAAATAATATTCTTAACGAGCTAAAATTTAGTTTATTGCAATAAAAATAATTAATCCTTTTTAGACAAGAATTTATCTATTTCTTTAAACAGAATATTGGCATTCAAATTAATTCCATCCACTTTAATATTCGCCGAATTATAATACTCCAATCTTTCTTCTAATTTTTCAGCAATGAAACCAGACAACTCTTCATCATTCATATTATTGATCAATGGTCGTTCAGCCTTTGAATTTTTTAATCTATTCAACAATGCGGCAGGATTCATTTCAATATAGATTGAAATTCCGTTTTCGTTGATAAATTTCATATTATCCTCATAGCAAGGTGTTCCGCCTCCTGTTGACACAACCAGGTCTGTTTTGGTACAAACCTCTCTTAATGCTTCTGATTCCTTCATCCTAAAGCCAGACTCTCCCTCTGTATCGAAGATATCCGAAATGGCTTTTTGATGTTTATTGATTATATACTTATC
>CANHPJ010000152.1 GCA_947462515.1 Bacteroidota bacterium
CATGTTGTTGATGTAAACAGCGGTACAAGGGCAAAATCTGAAAACACACAAGAGGCAAATGCATTGGAGGTTAACCTCGAGGCTGCTTCTGAAATTGCCCGTCAATTGCGTTTACGCGACATGGGAGGCATCATTGTTGTCGATTTCATCGATATGCATGATCCTGAAAATAGAAGACTTTTGTTTCAGAAGATGAAAGACGAGATGTCGGCTGATAAAGCCAAACATACTGTTCTTCCTCCAAGTAAGTTTGGCTTGATACAAATTACCAGGCAGCGTGTTAGGCCTGAAATGGATATCAAAACAACCGAAAAATGCCCGTCTTGCCATGGTACCGGCGAAATTCAGGCTAGTATCAATCTAGTTGATGAGATTGAAAATACACTTCGCTACGTGTTTAAAGAACAAAATGAGAAGAGCGTAACCATAGCCGCTCATCCTTTTATTGAAGCCTATTTGAGTAAAGGACTTTTTTCACCGCAAACAAAATGGATGATAAAATATAAAAGAAGAATTAAAGTACGTTCTGTACTGGCATACCACATGTTGGAATATCACTTTTTTAATTCCGGTGGAGAAGAAATTAAAATTTAATATTAAAAATAAAGCCCTTTTAAAGGGCTTTATTTTTTTCTACAAACAAGCAGACCGTCTCTTATTGGAAAAAGAACATTCTGCACTCTTTCATCCTGCTGCACTTTTAAGCAAAAGTCTATAATAGCCTGGGTATCTTTGTCGTGTTTTGTTGTGTTTTCTGCCACCTTGCCGCTCCATAATACGTTGTCAGCAATTATATAGCCTCCTGTATTTACTTTGTCAAATACCAAATCGTAATAGTTTGAATAGTTGTTTTTATCGGCATCAATAAAAACCAAATCGAATTTTTCATTCAGACTCGGAATTATCTCCATGGCATTGCCAATTTTATAGTCGATGAGGCTGTTGAAATCTGATTTCTCGAAATAATGTCTAACCATTTTTTCGAGTTCTTCATTGATGTCTATGGTAATTAGTTTTCCTTGTTTTGGCATTCCCTCGGCTAGGCAAAGCGCTGAATACCCTGTGTAAGTTCCAATTTCTAAAATATTCATTGGCCTTATCATATGACTAAGCATGCTAAGTACTCTGCCTTGCAGATGTCCTGAAAGCATCCGTGGCTGAAGCACTTTGGCATAAGTTTCGCGGTTTAAGTCTTGTAAAAGAGGGCTTTCGTCTTCTGTATTGTTTGCGATAAATCTATCCAGTGCCGGATCAAGAAATTCCATTTTGTTTTATTTGGTGATAGTAAATTTTTATTCTTTTTTATTCTTTTTTTTCTTACGCGGTACCCGTTTTGCAGGATCATCCTTGCTAACATTCAGCGTAATGCCGATTATTGGAAAAAATGTACTCAAATTTCTGTCTACGATAATAGGCACTTCTATTCCTAAAATTTTGCCTTCAATGCTTAACATGGGCATAAACAAAAAGCTGGGATATTTATAGTAATCAATATGCACACCGCCTACCATAAAAGTTCCATATAGGTATGCTGCTTCTACTCCCATTTTAACATTAAACTTCTCTGTTGCAAATAAGGATAGCTTGGATTGAACATTAAAACGGGTTACCGTAAAAGCTGTAGAAATTCCACCCTGAACATATAGTACTTTGGCAGGGTTGTATTCATATGATGCTCCTAATCCCGTCAGTGAAGCTGTTATCTTGAAGCTGTTATCTTTTTGCCCGAACAAACTGTTGCAGGACAGTAAAATGATGATTACTGTTTTTAAATAATGATGCATTAATGAAATTCGTTTTCTAACTAATTATCCTCAATAATTCTATAAGCTTTTATTATCGTTTGTTTTACGAAAAAAATATGCTGTAAAACATAAGCTTGTCGAATAGTCTTCTAATTGAGTTCGTAAATTTTGCCGGGTAAAACTTTCACCATTCCGGAGAATTCTAGGTTCAATAATACGGAGGCAGTTTTACTAACGCTAAAATTAGCCATTAAACTTAATTTATCGATAGAAACAGATTTGTTTTCTTTTATTATTTTTAAAAGTAATGTTTCGTCATCATTTAATTCAATAAATAGTTTTTGTTGAATATTTTTTTTTGTCTTGTTTTCTTCCCAACCCATTATGTATTCTATGTCTTTAACAGAAGTAATAACAGCCGCTTTATGTATTTTAATCAAGTGGTTGCATCCCGATGAAAACTCATCTGTCAATCTTCCCGGTACAGCAAATACATCTCTGCTGTAAGAGTTGGCAATTTCGGCGGTTATTAATGCTCCGCCCTTCATGCTTGCCTCTATTACCAAGGTTGCATCGGAAATGCCAGCTATTATTCGGTTTCTTTTTGGAAAATTTTCCCTGTCAGGATCTGTCTCGCTTAAAAACTCTGTTAATAATCCTCCCTGTTTAAGCATGCTTTGAGCAGTCTGCCGGTGTAACGATGGGTATATCTTGTCTAATCCATGACCAAGGCAGGCAACAGTGTTCATATTATTGCTGAGTGCATTTTTATGTGCACATATATCTATCCCGTAGGCTAAGCCACTTACTATTAGTGGATTATGTGGTTTTAGCTCTGCTATTATTTTTTGACAAATTTCTCTGCCGTAATCTGTCGCGTTTCTTGTGCCGACAATACTGATAATCTTGCTTGCGTTTAAATCGCAATCTCCTTTAAAATAAATTAATATTGGGGAATCTTCGCAATACTTTAGCCGGCTTGGGTAATCTGCGTCGCTATAAAAAAGTGGTTTTATGTCGTTCTTTAGTATGTACTCAATTTCTTTTTCCGCCCTTAAAAATATTTGTTTTGATAGTATGTTTTCGCTCTGAAAGGCATTGATTGCCGGAATCTTTGACAATTCCCTTTTTTTTGCCTTAAAAATAGATTCTACGTCTCCACAGTAGTTTATAATTTTTTTTGCTTTGATATTTCCAATGCCCGGTATTAATGTAAGGGCTATTTGATATAAAAGAGTCTGGTTCTGCACATTAATTGATGATCATAGTTATGGGGCAATAAAATGCCTTATAACCGATTAAGATATCAATTACAAAACCAAAAAATCAGAAGCCATAATCTTTGTATTTGGTGCTGAACTCTTCTTCGCTTAAGATGGGGTTTTTGATGAGGTTTTTGTATTCATATTTTTCAAAAAGTCCTTTGTCGTCGAAAATAGCTTTCAATACCGGTAATTGCGTTTTCTTGTCGATATACAAAATACTTTTTTTACTGTAATAATTCGGAATTTTTATGGTTTGCCCTGCTTTAACGTCTTGATAATTTGAAATTTCTTTGTTGTTTTCAAGAATCATATATTCACTTACCTTGAACCTTTTTGCTATATTTAATACTGTTTCGTTTGGCTTTACTGTATATTTTATGTGCTCAAAATCAGGGTTTTCAATAGTTATAACATAGCAGTCATAGTTTTCCCATTTCTTCATTCCTTTGTATAATATTCTGGATTCATACTTGACTCCGGCTTTTGAAATATCACTCGAAATAATTTCTCCAAAATAGGTGAATCCAAGTTCGTTAATGCTATGATGTTGTTTGTTTCTTAACAATGAGCTCTGAACATCGATATTCAAGTTTACAAAGGGAAATTTATTGGGTTTTACTATTGCTTTATTATCATTTTTTCCTTGAACGTATAAAACTTCAATGCCCGTTTTTGGAAGGTATACATATGATTTGAAAGGTAAAACATGAAGTTTGATTTTGTTTTCTGCCACCTGTAATTCTCCATTTATTCTTTCGGTTAAAACAGAGGAGTAGGTTACCGTTTTGGTCTGTGAAATGCTAATCAGCATTTTTTCAATTATTTCTTTTGCAGTCTGAGCCGGTAAAAAACTGGAAAAAAACACAAATAAATTCAATAGCAATATGCGTCTTATCATCGTGGGAATAAATGGTTTGATTGACCGCATACTTTCGGGAAAACAATTTAAAAGATCAATTTACATTAAAGATTTTCAATTTCGGTAATTCAAACTAAAAAATACACTTAAATTTTTCCTGCTAAAACCAAAATGGCTTTAATCTGTTGTAATTCATTTGTTTATGTTTTTAAGCTTTTTTAAATATATATAAAATCTAACATCATTTCTGTGAAATTGTTTAATTTAAAGATATTCCTCTGTTTACTAATCAAATAGTTTTGTTATTTTTATCAAGTACTCATTAAAAAAATCATTTTAAGGTTTTAAGTCTAAAGGCTTTAATTAAAATCTTTTTCATCCAAATAATGTTGGATTATATTCATACTGACAATAATTGATGAGGTTTCAGCTCATAAATATTGAATTGTTTTTCGATTTGCTTTTTGCGGTTTCGCCTTTATGAAAACTAAATATTATTAGACAGGTTGAAATGGGGGATCGTCTTTTTATATAGAAATTGAGCCATTAAAAAAAGATATTTTCTAACGTATTGTTTTAAAAATGAAATTTATAGGAATTATTCCAGCTAGGTTTGCCTCCACAAGGTTTCCCGGTAAGCCATTGATAGACATCGATGGTAAAACCATGATTCAAAGGGTTTATGAGCAGTGCATGAAGTCAAAATTGCTTTCTTGCGTGTTTGTTGCTACTGATGATGAGCGCATTTATAATCATGTTGTTTCTTTCGGTGGTCAGGTAGTTCTAACATCTTGTTCTCATCAAAGTGGAACAGATAGGTGTTTGGAGGCGGCTAAAAACATGAAAATGCCTGTATTACAAAATGATGTGGTGGTTAACATTCAAGGTGATGAACCCTTTATTGATCCAAATCAAATTGATTTGCTCATTTCTTGTTTTTCAGACTCTCAAACCAATATCGCCACCTTAATAAAACAAATACACTCTTCTGACGATTTGTTCAATATCAACAAACCAAAGGTCATTCTCAATAAAGACAGAGAGGCAATATATTTCAGCCGCACTCCTTTGCCCCATATAAGAGGGGTGGACCAGACGCAGTGGTTAAATCATTATGTGTTTTATAACCATATTGGCATATATGCCTATAAAATGGGTGTTTTAGAACAAATAACTGCCCTGCCTGCCTCTTCGCTCGAAATTGCCGAATCGCTAGAGCAGTTAAGGTGGATTGAAAATGGTTTCAAGATAAAAACGCAAGTCACTGATATAGAATCGGTATCGATAGACACTCCAGAAGATTTAAAAAAATTAAAAAAAGAATAGTTTTTTTTTTAACTTAGCGATTGAAATTATTTTAACAGGAGCCCTTATTTTTCTAATCTTTCAAAAAATAATTTTGTGGAAACAAACTCTTGATCTTGTCTGAAAGAATTTTTTTAAAATTTATAAAGTTGAAAATAGATAAATA
>CANHPJ010000153.1 GCA_947462515.1 Bacteroidota bacterium
GCTAACATGTTCCTCTAATAATACTTTCTGAGCATGAACATCAAACAACAGAAAAAAACTCATCAAAAATCCAAATAAAAATTTTTTCATCCCTGAATCAAATTGCATAACTTAAAGTGTACTTTTTATAATGAAACCTAAGCGTTTGACCTATTTTATAGTCCGCAAGACTAAGTTTTAACACTATTTTTTCTGCCACTTCCAGAACATAATAATTGTCTAATATTTTTTTTTCGTTTTCTAGATGATAATAAAAATAATCTGCCTTTGAAAAGGTTCTTATTTGATATGGATTTATTACTTCGAATTTGTTTTTTGAAACATTAGAAACGGGCAAATATTGATCCCTTATAATCAAAAATAAAAAATCATTTTCTTTTACAAGATCAAACGTAGGTTCTATATTTTTTAATTCTTTTTCAAAAAAATAAGCTGCTTGAGGAACACCATATCCATGAGCATAGTCGAAATATGGATATAGGTCTGCAGACTTTTCAATTTCTCTGAACAACTCCATGTTTGTCAGTGATTTATTAAGTTGCATAGCACATGCAGCAAATCCCGCCGTTAAAGGAGATGAAAAAGAAGTTCCTTGAGTACTATTAAACCCAATTTCCTGGGCTGCAATAACGTGACCGACTGATGACACATTTGGCTTTAACCTTTTATCTGCCGTTGGCCCAAAAGAACTGAAGGAAGTATGCAAATTAGTTGATGGATTTATTGCACCTACAGATAATACACTATCCGCATCTGCTGGAGTCCCAACGCAATGCCAATTAGCAGATCCTTCATTGCCGGCTGAGTTTATTACCAAAATGCCTTTTGAAGCTGCTATATTGGCAGCCCTTGCTACCAGACTGGTCTTTCCATCCATTTGATTGGAAAAATAACGATGAAAAGTATAACCTAGGGAACTATTAATAATATCTGCCCCATTTTTATCTGCCCACTCAGCTGCAGCAAGCCAATTTTCTTCCTCCGAAAAAGGCTCCACCTTGGCATTTTCTGTCCTTGCCAATAAAAATTCTGATCCGGTTGCCATTCCAATATTAAAAGAATCAACCATACCCGCAATACAAGACAAAACCATTGTGCCATGCGTATTGTGTTCAAAAACATTTTCCTTCTTCTTGACAAAATCATATGTTTTTATTATTCTACCTCTGCTATTTATATGATCAAATGCAGAATTTCTGTCTGCTCCGGGAAAACCGGCATCGAAAATAGCTATCCGAACCCCACTGCCATCAATATTGTTTTTTGAAAATTCCTCCGACCCCATTCTACTTGTCTGATAACTGAGTAATTTTTTTTGGTCTGAACTAAGCTTTTTGAAAGAAATACCCGGGTCATCAATGGCAATTCTTCCCGTACGATTTAAAAGTTCAATTTTTGAGACAAATGGCAATTGTTCTATCTTAACAATTGATGTTTCATTTGCATAACAAACCACCGCGTTAAACCATCTTGAAACCATTTTAACAGAATCACTTAACCGAATAATTTCGTTGATGTAATTTTCGTTAACCGGCAAATCAGTGTAGTCATATGATGGCAGTTTATGCTTTATCCTTCTTTCAATGGCATATTTATCAAAATATTCCTGATGATTGAAATAACCACTACTCTTATCTTTAAAAACTACTAGAAACTTTGACCTGCCGTCTTGTTGAGCGTTTAAACGAATACCTTGGGAAAGCAGAAAGAATAAAACTAAAAATCTAATTAATTGTATAATTCTATCCAATTTCATTCCTTTATAAATCATAATTTCGATTTTTTGCTAAAGTATTAAAATAAGTCCTAAATTTTCATAAAATGAACATCGTCGATTTACGTAGTGATACAGTTACAAAACCTACACCAAAAATGATTAGGGCCATGTTCAAAGCAAAACTTGGCGATGATGTTTTGGAAGAAGATCCTACTGTAAAAATACTGGAGAAAAAAACTGCCGAATTGTTTGGCACAGAAGATGCACTCTTTTGCCCTTCTGGAACTATGACTAACCAAATAGCCATAAAACTGCATACTCAACCAATGAGCGAGGTAATTTGTGATAAACTCTCTCACGTTTACAACTATGAAACTGGAGGAATTGCCTTCAACTCCGCAGCCTCAGTAAGAACACTCAATGGTGATAGAGGCAGATTTACCGCTAGTGAACTGATTGAAAATATAAACCCTGATAATATTCACCATCCTATTTCGTCTTTAGTCTGTGTTGAAAACACCACCAATAAGGGCGGGGGCGCCTTTTGGGACTTTCAGGAAATAAAAAAAATACACCACGTATGCAATCTTCATAAGCTGAAATTCCATATGGATGGAGCTAGAATTTTCAATGCCCTTACAGAAACAAAATTAAATCCGGCAGAATATGGAAAAATATTTGATACCATTTCAATATGTTTTTCCAAAGGCTTGGGTGCTCCGATTGGCTCTGTATTATTAGGCAATAAACAAGACATAGAACGTGCCAAAAGAATCAGAAAAGTATTGGGTGGTGGAATGCGCCAAGCAGGACTTTTGGCTGCCGCTGCAATTTATGCATTGGACAATCATATAGAAAGACTAAATATAGATCATGAGCGCGCAAGACATCTCGGTGAAACTATTAATAAACTTCCTTTTGTCTCAGAACTTCTTCCTGTAGATACAAATATCTTGGTGTTTAATCTTGTTGATTCCTACCCTAAAGAAAAATTTATTGAAAAAATGAATAATAACCAAATTAAAGTGATAGGATTTGGCAAGCAAACAATAAGAATGGTAACTCACCTGGACATAAATGACAAAATGATTCAAAAAGTTATTCGAACCCTAAAACTTTTGTAATTTTTTGGTTTAATTATTGATATTTATGAATGATTTTGAAAAACACGAAATCATTAAAAAACTTTTTCAACTGGTTTTTAGTTAAAACATTATCAACAAGCCAATTAACACAAAAAAAGTATTTTAATAAAAGGTAACTAACTCTATAATTTTTGCGTAATAAATAAAATTTTAATTCCTTAATCAATTTATGATTTCCAACCTAATACACGAAAAAAAATATACATACATTGAAAAAGGCGACGGCCCTGTTATACTATTATTGCATGGTCTGTTTGGTGCCCTGAGTAATTTCAAAGATGTTATAGATCATTTTTCTAAGGATCATAAAGTCGTAATTCCGCTCCTGCCAATTTACACGCTGCCTTTATTCAACACCAACGTTAAAAGTATAGCAAGATTTGTAGACAGATTTATTGAACATAAAAAATACAAAAAAGTTAATATTATTGGTAACTCTCTTGGAGGACATGTCGGCCTTGTTTATACTTTAAAAAACCCCGATAAAGTAAATACCCTTATACTCACTGGAAGTTCTGGCCTTTATGAAAATGCAATGGGCGGAACCTTCCCCAGAAGAGAAGATTATAATTACATAAAAGAAAAAGTTGGTTATACATTCTATGATCCCAACACTGCAACAAAAGAACTTGTTGATGAAGTGTATGGAATCGTGAACGACAAATCTAAACTCATCAGAATACTTGCATTAGCAAAATCGGCTATAAGGCATAATATGGGCAAAGATCTTGAGAAATTTAAACTACCCGTTTGTTTAATCTGGGGTAAAAACGATACGGTAACTCCTCCCCAAGTTGCAGAAGAGTTTCACTATCTTTTGCCTAAATCCGATCTTTACTGGATTGATAAATGCGGTCATGCTGCTATGATGGAACAGCCAATTGAATTCAACAATATTCTTGATGCCTGGCTAAAACAAAATCACAATGCTGTAATTACTCTTTAACATATCAACCTCAAAACAAAAAGGATTGCCATGGCAATCCTTTTTGTTTTATTATAAAATAAATCTTTATTAATATCCTCCAAAACAATGATCATCAAAGATGCCCAATTCATACTAAGCAGCACAGAAATAGACAAATGCCCTGCCCCAACCCTTCCTGAATATGCTTTCATAGGTCGATCAAATGTTGGTAAATCGTCTCTGATAAATATGTTGACTAACCATAAAGGTTTAGCTAAAACATCCTCCAAACCGGGGAAAACCCAATTAATCAACCACTTTCTTATCAATAACGAATGGTTTTTAACAGATTTACCAGGCTTTGGATTTGCTAAAGTTTCAAAAGACACCAAAGCCAAATGGGATACGATGATTAACAAATACCTTGTGAAGCGAGAAAATTTAATGTGTGTTTTTTTATTGATAGACTCTCGTCTTGAATTGCAAAAAGTAGACAAAAACCTAATGGAATTTCTGGGTGAAAATCAAGTGCCCTTTGTAATTATATTTACCAAAATAGATAAACTTTCAAAACCTAAAATCGAAAGCAACATAGCTTCCATAAAGAAAGAAATGCTCAGAGACTGGGATGCCTTACCTGAAATGTTTGCCTCCTCTTCTGAAAAACAAATTGGAAAAGAAGAAATTCTTGGTTTTATTGAAGAAACCAATAAACTTTTTTAAAATTTATTGGTTTGTTGGTTTGATTATTTCCATCTTTTCTGCGAAATATTCTGAAAAATCACGCATATCTCCTGCTATTTTATCTTCACCCGTCGCCTTTTCAAAATTATCAGCCATTGATAACAGTATTTGATGATAAAACCGCTTCATCTCATCAACTAACATATCTTTGGTCCATAAATCAATTCTTAAGGTATTGTTCTCCTCCTTGTCCCACATGGATATCATCAGTGATTTGCAAGCCTTGAGACCTTTCTCTCCTGAATCTGTCGCTTCCCATTCTATATTTTCAGGAATATTATTCTCATCTAATTTTACTTTAAAGTTTATCTCTGAGGTTTTCATTGGCATGCTTAAATTATATTAATTAGGTAAAGATTTTTAAATATTAATCCTTAAGATCAAAATAGTTAAATTTTTGGTTTGTATTTAGATTCCTGAAGTATTTCTTGAGGGCTTAATTTGGACAGTGCCACTAAATCTATTTTATCCTGTTTTTGCATATATGAATTAACAATTTGCCAACCAAGCCAAACTCCCACTCTGCCTGGCGATTCCCTTGGCAATCCTGGAGTAAAAGGTCCATCATTGATCAATTTAGAAATATCCTTGGCATTATTGCTGAAAAGCAGCTTATTATCGATAACATGGGCCCATATACTACCTTCATTGTTCTTACACCAAGCCAACTGATCTGCCGTATAGCCAATCTTTAAACTATCCTCTACTTCGGGCAACAGTGCATCTGTCATATATAATATTTTTCCTTGGAAAATTAGTTGACTCAGCATATCCTGATTGTTCGGATCATATTCTGA
>CANHPJ010000154.1 GCA_947462515.1 Bacteroidota bacterium
ACTTAATTTAAACAATGCTTTTAATGTTAACACACCTTCTTTAGCAAACATTGCTCCTAACAAAGCAAATGCAGGTCAAACTTTAACCGTTACTATTACAGGTAACAACACCAACTTTACTCAAGCTAGCAATACTGTTGCTTTCGACTTTGGACAAGGCAGCTCAACTACTGCTGCTAATTCTATTGTTGTTATAAATAACACTGAGTTAACTGCTGAAGTTACCGTGCCAAAGAACACCAACACTGGAGACTATGACTTAATTCTAGAAAACTCCATCGATGGAAAACTTAAATATAGTTCATCATTTCACGTAGAAAAAATTCAAAAGCCTGCTTTAGTTTCATTAAGTCCTAATAAGGCTAACGCTGGTCAGATACTTACGGTTAGTATAACGGGAGCTAACACACACTTTACCCAAGCGAGCAAAACAGTAAAAGTAAATTTCGACTTTAACCAAGGAAGCTCAACAATAGTTGTTAATTCTTTTGAGGTAACTTCCGACACTTCTATAAATGCAAAGATCACAATACCGCAATATACTGTAACAGGAAAACACAACCTCACAGTAACTGATTCAATCGATAGTCTGATGGTATTGAAAGAAGCAATTGATATAACCGGTATTCCTGTGGCTATTTGGAGGGAAGATTTCACAAATGGCATACCAAGCAATTGGACACAAAGTGGAGCAAATAAAATATGGAAATACTCTACTACAGGTTCTCAAGGAAAATACTCTAAAGGAAACATTATCAAATCTACCAGTGCTGCAAATGGATTTATGATTTTTGATGCAGATTATGATACTGTATCAACAGTAAACTATACCGTGCCTTTGACTGGCTCTATTACTACCTCATCAATTGATTTAACAGGTCATAATGATGTAAAACTTAATTTTCAACAATATTTTAGATTATGCTGTGCGAATAGTGCTTCTCTAAAAGTTTCTATAAGCACAAACGACAGTACTTGGACCGATTTTGATGTAAGAGAATCGGTAGATCTAAATACTTATTCCTTAAACCCTGATAAAAAAACAATTAATATAAGTTCGATTGCAGGAAACAAAAAAAATGTTAAAATCAAATTTACATTTGAAAACTCAACCACATATCACTGGCAAATAGATGATATATCTATCACAACTTCACCAAAAAATGATATGGTATTAAACAAAGCTTTCACAGACTTTGGATTTAAAAATGGTGGTTACTATAATAAACTTCCATTAAGCCAAGCAAGTCCAACATCATACAGAGGAGCTGTTCTAAATGATGGATCAATGGCTCAAAACAATGTTAAGTTAAAGGTAAATGTAGGTTTCAAGGCAACTGCCACTTCTACTTCAAAAGAAGTATATGCTGACAGCAGTTCAGCCAAAGCTGTAGATAGATTAAAAGAAGACACTTTTGCAATTGAAAGCAGCTTCATGCCTTTAGAAATAGGAAAATACAGCTCTGTGTTTGCATTAGTTCAATCTGAAACGGATGAAATCAATTCAAACAATTCAATTACAAAATCATTTGAAATTACTGATAGTGTATACGCTAGAGATAATAACATCAGTAATACTACTAAAATGTATCTGCGTCAATATACAAGCAATTCAGAAGGTAATTGTATTGGTACATTATATGATGTTTTTAAAGATGCATATCCAACTTCGGTGTCGGCATTCATAAACACGAGCACCGCATTGGGAGTTTCATTCAGATATGTTATTTATGAAATGACATCAACTGAACTTACAGAAATTCTATCAACGGATATCTATGATGTAGCAGCTGCAAAAAACAAAAACAAATGGATCACATTGCCAATATTAAATCCTGAGGCAACACAGTTGAATTCAAAATCAACCTATATGGTAGCTGTTGAATCTTTTGGAACAACAACTGATGATGCGGTGGTAATAAGTTCTGACATGACTACAGAGCAGCCAGGAGCAGTTTCATTATTGAGAATAAAAGAAAACACTAATTCCTCATGGGGTTTTATAGAAGGGGTTCCATTAATTCGTTTGAATCTTAACGATAAGATAAAAACCGGAATTAATACTGTGGCAAATAATTCAATGAATCTATATCAAAATGTGCCCAATCCGGCATCAAAAGAAACAGTGATAGGTTATGAATTATCGTCCTATTCAAAGGTTTCTTTAAGGGTATTTGATATCACTGGAAAAGAAATTACAATTATCAACGAGGGTGAAAAAGCACCTGGCAAACACTTGATAAGATTGAATACTTCAAACTTTAGAAGTGGTATATATTACTACACCCTAAATGATGGACAAACAAGCATAACTAAAAAAATGATTATCACGGAATAAATAAATTCTGTTAATTAAAAAAAGCCATTTCGGATTTCGAAATGGCTTTTTTGTTATATTTAAAATTATGTCGAAACTTAATACAATTTTCTTTTTAGGCACATTGATCCTTTCAGGATTAATATATAGCCAATTTAACTTGATAGGATATGGATTTTCCCAATTAAACGGACAGTTAAACATCCTCTGGAATTCGAGGCCTATTGATGAAGTATTAGGAGATTCAACGGTTCACGATACCATAAAACAAAAGCTGATTCTTATACAGGAAATCAAAGCATTCGCTGTTGACAGTCTTGGGATAAAAAAATCGAAGAATTACTCAAGTTATTTTGATCAACAAAACAAACCTTTATTATATGTTTTAACAGGTGCTCCAGAATTTGAAATGAAAAGTTATGAATGGAAATTCCCATTTTTAGGAAAAGTAAGCTATAAAGGTTTTTTTAAGGAGGAAGCCGGAAGGCTGGAAGAAAAAGAATTAATTAAAAACGGTTATGACACAGACCTTGGGACGGTTGGAGCCTGGTCAACATTAGGATGGTTCAACGATCCTATATTATCTGGAATGCTAAAAAGAAACGAAGGTAATTTAGCAAACCTTATCATTCATGAATTAACACATGGCACTCTATATGTAAAAGACAATGTTGAGTTTAATGAAAACCTGGCCAGCTTCATAGGTGAAAAAGGAGCCATAGAATTTCTTAAAAATAAATATGGAGAAGAAAGTTTAGAATTAAGAAAATATAGAGAGAACAAATCAGATGATGAAATATTCAGTAACTATATTTTAAAAGGTGCCAATCAATTGGATAGTCTTTACAAATCATTTAACAATTCATCATCAATTGAATTGAAAAGGAGAGAAAAACTGCTATTGATAAATAAAATTACAGAAGGAGTAAATCAACTTAATTTATTCAATAAAAAGAAATATCTGTATATAGTGTCTTTCGCGACAACTGAAAAAAATACTTTTTTCATGTCCTATATGCGATATAAATCAGAGCAATCTTTACTTGAAAAAGAATTCAAAAAATACGGAAACTTAAAAGATTATTTGAAGGCTCTTAAACAAAAATACAATTCTGTATAAAAATCCCTTTACACAGTAAATAGACTATTATTACTAATTTTACTTCGCAATAGATTTACGAATTCAGGGCTGTTTTGTATATCTCGATAGTTAATTTAGCATTTTTCTTTGCATCGATAATAGGATCAACATATTCCGGGGTTCCGTATTCAGGAATCCATTTTTTTATGTATTCATTCTTTTTATCAAACTTTTCAGCTTGTAGTTCTGGACTAAAAATCCTGAAATATGGAGCGGCATCGCACCCAGAACTTGATGCCCATTGCCAGTTACCAACATTAGACGCCAAATCATAATCAAGCAATTTTTCAGCAAAATAAGCCTCTCCCCAGCGCCAATCAATCAATAGATTTTTGCACAAAAAGCTAGCAGTCAACATACGAACACGATTATGCATAAAGCCTGTTTGATTTAATTCACGCATACCTGCATCAACTAAAGGATAACCGGTCTCCCCTTTACACCATGCAGAAAAATCACTTTCATTATTTCTCCAAACTATTTTATCATAAGCTGGTTTAAAGGAATTCTTAGCACTATGGGGAAAATTATAGATTATCATTTGAAAAAAATCTCTCCAAATTAATTCACTTAACCAAGTATCATTTAACCCTGATGCCTTTTTTACCAAAGCCCTAATACTGACAGTTCCAAACCTGAGATGAATACCCATATGAGTGGTTGGTATTATCGGGAAATTTCTAATATTATCATAATTTTTAATAATATCTTCATTAGGGACTGATTCAGGAAACTTGATGTTGGAAACTTCAAATCCTATATCGCTTAAACTTAAAACAGGAGCAAATTCTAATTTATAAAAATTATGAAAAGATTTTTCAGTTTCAAAAGTATGGCAATTGGATGAATTAAAGACTGTTAGCCAACGATTTTTATAAGGAGTAAAAACAGTATACGGCGAATCATCTGCCTTTACAATTTCCTTTTTCTCAAATATTACTTGATCCTTGTAGGAATGAAAGCCAATTCCCTTCTCTGCAAGAAAATTCGATATTTTATTATCCCTACTAATAGCGAGAGGTTCGTAATCGTTGTTAGTATATACTGCTTTAACATTATAGCAATCTATAATTTCCTCAAAGCATTGTTGAGGATGTTTATGAAAAGTCAATAGAGTAGAATTATACTTTTTTAATTCCAAATTAATTCTCTCTACTTGAGCATGAATAAAATTAACGCGAGCATCGCATCTTGAGGATAAACGTTCTAAAATACCCCTATCAAATATAAAGATAGGAATAACCTTTAACCCACTATTTAAAGCATGAAAGAGCCCTACATTATCATTTAATCGTAAATCTCTTCTGAACCAAAATATAGCGATGTCTTCTTTAGCTTTTTTCATAATATGATGATAATTTCTATGTCATTAGGTTTATGCATGACAGCTTCCTGAAAAAATATTTAATTAGGTAAAATTCAGGTCTACATTAATGAATAAGGTTTATAAGCCAAATTATGACCTGCTTTAAAAATATTTAAATTTACTTTAGTCAACGAAGATAAAATATAAATATTGTTATTTTACCGAAGCTCCAAAAACAAAAAGGTCGACCAGAAAGATCGACCTTAATTATAATTTTTTACTTACATTATTTGTTTGCCTTGCCGACATAATGCTCAAGCGCCATGGTCATGGAAGGAGCTTCCGTGGTTGGAGCCGGAATATCAACATTTAAGCCTGCTCCTTGGGCTGCTTGTAAAGTGGTGGAGCCAAATGCTGCTATCCTTGTATTATTTTGCTTGAACTTTGGAAAATTTTGGTAAAGGGATGTAATATCCGATGGACTGAAAAAAACCAACACGTCGTAGTTTACATCTTTTAAATCATCCAAATC
>CANHPJ010000155.1 GCA_947462515.1 Bacteroidota bacterium
GCCGAATTAGTTTTAATATCCACGGTGGCAGACATCCCAGGCCGGAAAGGCGAGGCATTCGGATTTTTTTTATTTAAAAGATCTTGGTAAGATGATCTTAAAATCCGGATTTTAACTTCAAAGTTGGTGACTTGATCAGCACTTATTCCGGTTGTTTTAGCTGAGTTTGCTATTTGAGTTACCAGGCCTTTGAATTTTCTTTCAGCGTAGGCATCTACTTCAATATCAGCAGTATCATTTATTTTCAGTCTAACGATGTCATTTTCATTTACATCTACTTGTACCTCCATTTCCTTGAGGTTGGCGATTCTCATAATTTCTGTGCCGGCCATTTGCGAAGTTCCAACCACACGTTCTCCTTCTTCAATATTAAGCATGGAAATTGTTCCGCTATTTGGAGCTAAAATCGTCGTTTTTTGTAGGTTATCGTTTGCTTCTTTCACAGAGGCCTCAGCACTTTTGATGTTAAACTCGGTACCCAAAACATTTTGCTTTGCGGCCTCAATTTCGGAATTAGCCACCTCAAATGCAGCTTGAGAGGCATCAAAGTCTGCTTGTGAAATGGCGCCATCCTTGAATAATGTTTGATTACGTTTATAGTTTGCTTCAGTATTTATAAACTGTGCCTTTGCCTGAGATAGTCTTGCTTTGGCATTTGCAAGGTTTGCCTTGGATGAGTTTAAAGTGGCTATGGCTCTCTCGCGAATAGATACATAAATATCTGGGTTTATCTTAACCAATAAATCTCCTTTTTGCACCTCATCACCTTCTTTAACTAAAAGTTCAATTATTTCACCAGAGACATCTGCACTTATTTTTACTTCGACTTCAGGTTGGACTTTACCATTTGCTGTTACTGTTTCTATGATAGTTCTTCTTGTTACAAGCTCAGTAGTAATTTCAATCGGTTTTTTTCCACCAATTAAGCCGGTCTTTTTACCAATAAAAAAAACAACGATTAATCCGAGAGCTAAATAAATTATTTTTTTGATATTTTTGCTTTTCATTTTAAGATATAATGATTCAAAATTAGCATAATTTACGGCTTGATTTACGATCTATGAATTCATAAATAATGCCTTTTTTAAATTAAAACCAAATTGTTAGGTTAGAAACAAGGCAAGTGCTCTGATTGATGGGGTTTCCTTTGTTATTTAAGTATACTTTTTTATCAGAAAAGAATTCTCTTGCTTCTAGTCTGATCATGGCATTATTGAAAAGATTGATGTTCAAGCAGGCTCCGGTAGAGAAAGAATTGAAGCCCACAGGATTTAATGGGGCAATTTGAACATTTTTAGGATCATTAAAGTATTCAATTCTTCCAGAGATTGAAAGGTTTTTATTTAGTTTTTGTTTAGCAATTAAATTAGCCTGCCACCATATATTATTGTTGTTATTATTCAGGGGGTCGATTTTTTTCTGCAAACCAATATAGGCACAAGACGTAAATGAAAATCGTCCATCGGGATTGTGAATCCAGTATAAATCTGTAAAATATCGCATTCTATTATTTGGGGATAATGAAGAACGTTCGTCGCCCAAATAGGTATTCCAATTTATTAAGTTTTTATTGTTTGGTCTGTATTCAATTTGGGTACCCACTGATTTGCCTTGGTTTTGGTCTTGAATTTGCTGCCAACCATTAATCAGGTATAGGTAGGCGGTGATTTTAGCTCCCAGGGGCATGCTTAATTTTAAACCCGATAAGTAATAGGGAACATATTCAGGAGCAAATGATCGGGTGTACATCAAGTGATCTTTACTTATTGCACTTTCGTTGGTGTATGGTGAACTTAATACTCCATAGTCAAGCCATATTTCTTTGTCTTTAAAAATTTTTAGTCCTGCATTGGCCTCAATGAGATTTTTGAGAGTTCCGGTTTCAGAAGCATAATTGGTATTTACGTAGGTGCCAAATCCAGGTACAAACCTTGCTCTTAATCTTTCAGATTTATACCTTAAATCGATATAGGCAAGATTGATATTTGCCTCATTGTGTCGGTTCATGGAAACCAAATAGCTGATGTTACCATCTTTTGGCTGATTGAAATTATAATTATAATAGGTGTCTAGATAACCAGCAATGGCAATTTTTCCAATGTGTTCTCCCGAAACGGTGTCCATATTGCTTGGATTGACGATTTGAGCTTTTATTAATCCTGACAAGAAAAATAAAAAGATGAAAAATATTTTATTCATTTTAAAATAAAGCAATTGAAAACGTTCAAAATGGAAAAAGACTCAACTAAAAATTTTCGGATTAAAGTATTAATTTAATTTGGAAAAATTATTGTTTGACATAGAAGTTGCTTTATGTCTTTAATTCAGCAATTCTTATGGATTTGTTTTAAATAAAAAAAGCGGTTATTCGAAAATAACCGCTTTTAAAATAGAAGTAAGAAAATTATTTGATTGTTTCAGACAACTCGCTACCTGCTTTGAATTTAGCTACATTTTTAGCAGCAATTTTAATTTCTTTTCCAGTTTGAGGATTTCTTCCAGTTCTTGCTGCTCTTTTAGTAACAGAAAAAGTTCCAAAACCAACTAAAGTAATTTTGTCTCCTTTTTTAAGTGCTTTAGAAGTTACATTGATAAATCCATCTAATGCTTTTTTTGCATCAGTTTTTGAAATTTCTGATTCAGCTGCAATTGCGTCAATTAATTCTCCTTTGTTCATTTTAAGACTTTTTATGATTAAACTTAAATTACTTCCACTAAAAGTAAATAAAAATATATCTAAATCAAAGTTTAGCAAAAAAAAACATTCAATTTCTTGCTAAAATAAGGCTTTTGGAAGAAATTGATAAGTGTTTTTCTGAAAATAAAGCTCAAAACTAGGATTTACGAAATATAATTTCAAGATTATTAAAGAGCCTGATAATAGTGTTTTATCCTTTATTATGAATATATACATAATTTAAGATAATCTAAAAAACTAAGTTCAGTTTGTTTCAGCGATTTTTGAATGTCGTATGTTTTTCTTCTGGTTTGTAATTTTTTCCACAAATACGAATTGTTTTTCTTGATTCTTGCCTAATAAATTCCCCGCTTTAATTTTCCATAAATAATACAAAATTTTTTAAGCTACTGAATAATAGTGTCTTGTTTTAATAAAGTAAGTTTTATTGAAGAAGGACTTCAATTTGCCATAGTTTTAATAATAGCATTTAAATGCTAATTCTGGATATAAATTCCAGAACTGACATAAAGCAACGTATAAACAATTTAATAGATAAATTATGAAAAAAGAGTCGCCATCATATTTCGGGGAAGAGGCTGTAGAAAGCAATGTAAATTCCGCATTTCAATGGTTTAATCATACAGCTCGTTTAATGAGTGAAGGTTACAGAAGTCAGCTGAGCTCAAGTTATGAGATGTTTAATGATTTTTTTGAGAATACATTGCATGCCTTAAGAAATTCATTTGAATCTGAAACCAATGGTATTTCACTTTCTCAAAAAACTATGAGTTTGTTCGTGAAAAATCTTGAAATGTTTTCTGATTTGAGTAAAGACATAATGAAGAAAACTACAGATTCTATAAAAACAAAAGATGGGTATTATATGCTTAACGAAGATTATTTTGATGCAATTTATCACGCCTACAATAATCAGGCAAAACATATGGCATCGATAAATCAAAATTTTATGGACATAGTAACCAAATATTCAAAATCAACCCAGTTTGATTATGACGGATTTGCAAAGAATTTTCAAAAGCAGATGCAATCCAATATGAATTCATCGAATCTAGCTTTTAAAAATATGCTAAATACATTCGATGGTTATAAAACAATGCCAGAGGCTTCGGGGAATAAGATGGTTGAGGAAATTAACAGGCAGATTGATCTTATGGCTAAAAGCAACATTAAATTTTGGAATGATTTATATGCTGCTTTTTCTAAACAAGCAGATGAGAATGCGCCAACGCCGGTAAAAGAGGAGGTTAAAACCAGTCCAAGTCTAAAAAAACAATTGGCCTGATATAGCTTTAATTTTTAACCCTATCATTATTTTTTTGTGAATTCAATTTTCTTGAGTGCTATTAAAATGATGAGTTAAATAAAAATCAGTATTGATACCAGTGCTATTCTTAACAAAACGTAAAACGATAAAATACATAGATTAAATGAGTACCAATTTAAGAAAGAAACAGCAAGTGATAGAAGCGAATATCGAGACTATAACAAGATTATCGGAGTTATTAGTTAAAGAAATAATCGAGGCGAACTCAAAGAATATTTCATTGGCTATTGAAAAAAATAAAATAGTAATTGATAAAATTCGTGAAAAAGTCATTGCTAAAAATATGGATCCAAAAATTATGGATGTTGTATATAAAACCTTGGTGAGTAGTGTTTTGCTTGCTGAAGAAATGATTGATAATGCAATAGATGATCACCAAGAAAATATAAATCAAATAACACAATCCTATAAAAAGCTTGTTGAATCATTTAATCAGCAGTATTCTAATGACCAGGCGGAATCGAAGAATTTGCTTGAATTATTTACTTTGAATTTTGAAGAATCTATTAAAAATGCCAATGATAGGCTCTCCAATCAAATAAAGCAATATAATAAACACGCGAACTTTGCATTGAATTTTAACCGTAATTTCTCAGAAAACATCAATTGTCAAATTGAATTTTTGCATGATTTTAACAATAATAATATATTCCAAAATATAAACAATTGGGTTTCGGAGTGGAATAAGCAAACTATTCGTGAAAAAGTAGAGTTTAATTAATTTAATGTGACCTTTAAGTAAGATGATTTTTTAACCGAAATGAAAATTTAGAAATTTCAAAATTTTCGAAAGTTTAAACCTTCGGAACGACTCGAGTTATATCCTATTTAATTAAAAATAAAAACATTCAAATTCAATGATTTTCTAATAGGAGCGATTAAAATTGAAAAGTAAAAAATTTTTATGAAGCGTTTTTTAGTTGAAGTTTTTGAAGGTATTTTGAAAACTGTTTTGAAAGGTTTTATATCCATTTTTTCTATGACATAATTTGGTTTTGGTAAGCCCTAGTTCTGTTTTTTTTTTCTTGACTTTGCCGGTAAATTAACGCTTCTGTTTTAAAGCAAAGTCAAGAAAATAAATTTCTTTTAGCTTCATGCGTTCAAACAATAAATTACAATATAACTCAATCATGTTAAATAAATAAGGGGTTTAAAAGTCTTTGAATGGCATTTTTTGTAGCAGTTTTTTCAATGAATTATTCTAACCCTAGTTTTAGCTTTTGGCTAAACGATAAATGAAATAC
>CANHPJ010000156.1 GCA_947462515.1 Bacteroidota bacterium
AACTCCTTTTTATTAAGTTAAAATATTATTTTTTAGATAGTTATGAAGGTTTTGATAGGTGATTTCAAATTCGTCCAAAAAACAAAATAAAAGTTTAAATTTTTATATTTTCTCATGGCATTAGAACAAAAATGATATTTTTTTGTTATTATTGCAGCCTAAAAATTTTAATGCTTTTAATCTTATTATTACACTTTTAAAAACAATAAAGCCTTAAAAGCAAGTTTATAATCAACAGTTCAATAAAATCAGTAAACAGTAGAGTTTAAATTTTTTAAAAATTAAAATCAAACAAAAACCAAACATCAACTAAATTATGAAAACAAAATCTTCTTTAATGGAAAACCTAGAGGCCATGTTTGCTACCATTATGATTCCTGTGGCTCTTGGTATCGCGCTTCTTATTTATTTCTTTGTTTTGGGGAATCCTGCCAATTTTGAAGGCGGTACTAATGAAGGTCATCCTATAAATAACCTTGGAATTGTATTTAAAGGAGGTTTAGTAGTTCCTGTAATTATTTCAACATTATTGATTGTTATTATCTTTTCTTTGGAGCGTTTCTTAACCATTGCCAAAGCATCAGGTAAACAAAGAGGCGATAAATTCATCAGAATCGTTAAAGATCATTTAAATGATGGAAATGCCTTCAAAGCTATTGCTGCTTGTGATGATCAAAAGGGATCTGTAGCTAATGTTGTTAAATCGGTATTGAAAAAATACGAAGAAATTGAAGCTGATCCAGAAGCTTCTAAAGAACAAAAAGTACTTTCCATACAAAAGGAAGTGGAAGAAGCAACAACGATAGAAATTCCTATGCTTCAAAAAAACTTGATTATCCTTTCTACAGTAGCGTCTATTGCAACTTTATTAGGTTTGTTAGGAACCGTATTTGGTATGATTACTGCATTTAAGGCTCTTGCTGCTGCCGGTGCTCCTGATGCATTAGCGCTTGCAAATGGTATTTCCGAAGCACTTATCAATACAGCTTTTGGTATTGGTACATCAGCTGTTGCAATTATCATGTATAATCTATTCAATACTAAAATTGAGAAACTTACTTTCTACATGGATGAAGTTGGATTTATCATCACACAAACTTTTGCATCGAACTACCCAAACAAACGTTTGAACCATAAATAATACCTGAAAAATGTCTAAAGTAAAATTATCAAAACACAGTCCGTCACTTGACATGACGCCAATGGTGGATTTAGCGTTCTTGCTGGTTACTTTTTTCATGCTTACAACTAAGTTTCGTCCTGATGAGCAGGTAATTGTGGATACACCATCTTCTACCGCCGAAATCAAACTTCCTGAAACAGATATCCTGACACTTACGGTGTCTAGAGATGGAAGAGTGTTTTTTGATCTCGATGGACAAGGAACTCGTAAGGCTCTGATTGAAGCGATAGCTGCTAAGCACAAAGTGGAGTTTACTCCTGAAGAGATTCATACTTTCGCTGTTATGACTGGTTTCGGAATGCCAGTTAGCAGTTTGCCACAATGGTTGAAAATGGATAAAGCCGAGCAGGATGCTGTGGAACAGCCAGGTATACCATGCGATACGATTCGTAATGAACTCTATGATTGGGTTATCTACGCACGTCAGGCAAATCCAAAGGTTAGAATTGCCATTAAAGGCGATAGAGACGTGAATTATCCGGTTATAAAACAAGTTATTGGAACTTTACAGGCGCAAGATGTAAATCGTTTTAACTTGATAACTAATATGGAAGTAGGTTCTTAAAAAAATAAATTACTATGGCAGAAATAGCTGAAGGCCCAGACAAGGGTGGCAAGAAAACCAAACCCAAGAAACATTCCACCAAAATTGACATGACACCCATGGTGGATTTGGCTTTCCTTCTCCTTACCTTCTTCATGTTAACCAATACGTTTAACAAGCCGCAGACCATGGAAATCAACATGCCTGCCAAGCCTAAAACCGAAGAAAAAGAACAGCCTGTTCCAGCTTCAAAAACTGTAACACTGATTTTAGGTAAAGACGATAAGATTTATTGGTTCCATGGCGAGGTGGATAAAACTAAAATGGAGGTTACGAATTTTGGTAAAGATGGGATTCGTAAAATACTTATGGATAAAAATACAGCCATTAGAGATGCAAAAGGTGAGCCCGAAATGGTTGTGTTGATTAAACCAAAAGATGATTCTAAATACAAAAATGTAGTAGATATATTGGATGAAATGAATATAACAGATATCAAAAGATATGCTATTGTAGAAGTTCAGCCAATTGATCTTGAACAGCTAAAATTACAGCTTAACGTAGAATAGTTAATTTGGTATTGGCTAATGTCTCGCAAATTAATTTTTACTTAATCTAAAACCATTTATATAATATGGCAATATTAGATTTCCTTTCTTCCGAGCATGAAGATATGCTCTTTGAAGAAAAAAACAAGGCCTACGGCGCCTATTATGCGCGCAAGCGTTATAATAGAAACCTAAGAAACTCAATGCTTATTGCTATTGGGCTTGTTGTGTTTGCCTTTGGTTTTCCTTTGGTTCTCAGTTGGTTGGCTGATCAAATGCCTGTCGAAAAAGAGGAGGTTAAAATTATTGAGATTTCTCAACTCTCTGAGCCGCCTCCAATAGATAAAACAGCACCACCACCGCCACCACCGCCACCGGTTGAATTGCCCAAAGCAACTATTAAATTCTTGCCTCCGGTAGTTAAACCTGATGAGGAAGTTCCTGACGAGAAATTGGCTACTGTAGAAGAATTGAAAGAAACTGAAGCTGGTGTTGCAACTGTCGAAGGTACAAAAGATGCTGTTGCTCCAATAGTGGAAGGAATTGATGAAGGAGCAGAGCCGGCACCATTTTTGATTGTAGAACAAATGCCGGAGTTTCCGGGAGGCGAAAAAGCACTTTTTGAGTATTTAGGTAAAAACATTAAATACCCTCCTATGGCTAAAGAGGCGCATATAGAAGGTAAAGTTTATTTGTCTTTTGTTGTTAAAAGTGATGGTTCAATTGCCGATGTGAAAGTGTTGAGAGGTATTAAGGGTGGTTGTAACGAAGAAGCTGTTCGTGTTGTCTCTTCTATGCCATCATGGAAAGCGGGTAAACAAGCGGGTAAATCAGTTCCTGTTCAGTATAATCTTCCTATTAACTTCACTTTAAGATAAGTTAGATCGCGTAATTACAAAAAATGAAATACGTCAATTTTTTAAGGAGTATCTTTTATATAGTTGTCGGATTGTTATTGTTTTTTGTAATTACGCCTCTTAAAGTATCTACTTTAGCTAACACACTTTTTGCCTCATTTTGTTTATTGTACGGTGGCTTCCGTTTTTACCAGGCTTTACAGGAATCCAAAAAATTTGAGGAATGAATAAATGTAATTTTTTATATTTTATTGTTTCGTTGATTCTGCTAACCTCCTGTGGAGGTAATTCAAAAGCTCCTTCTAATACCCCAACATCCGGAAAAACAAATTTAATTGCTGATGAAAGCCTCGCTCTGCTTACAGATGCTGAAGTTCAAGTTTTTGAAGGTATTTACCAAAAAGCAAGTATAGAGGTTTCATATAAACCGGAATCTTCGGTGATTAAAGATTTTCTTGAAAATAAAACAAATGTTATCATTGCTACAAGAGAGCTTACTGCTGATGAGTTAAAGGTTTTTGAAAGGGCTAAATTAGTGCCACGTTCCACAAAAATAGCCTCCGATGCCATCACTTTTGTAAGTAATAAAGAAAACACCATTACTTCTCTAACCATTCCGCAGCTAAAGGATATTCTGTGTGGCAAAATTACTAAATGGACAGATATTGATCCAAAGTCCACCTTTGATGAAATTAAACTTATATACGATAATAAAAACTCTAGCACTGTTAGATATGTGCAGCATAATATTTTAGACAAATCAACGCAACAAATTAAAGGTTTTGCTGTTGATTCTACACCTAAGATGATTAATTACATCATAGACCATCCTGATGCCATAGGCATAATGGGTGTAAGTTGGGTGAGTGATCATAATGACACTATTAGTGGTAACTTTTTAAAAGAGATTAATGTATTGGCCATAAAGGATTCCACCGGCTCTGCCTATCAACCTTATCAGGCATACGTAGCTCAAAAGCTTTATCCGTTCTGCAGGAATGTATATGCTATCTGCTCGGAGCCTAGAACCGGATTGGCATCGGGGTTCACCAACTTTTTAGCCGGCGACAAAGGACAAAGGGTAATTCTTAAATCTGGTCTCGTGCCAAGCACCATGCCTGTTAGAATTGTTGGGTTTAGAGATAATTAAAATTATAAAAAATGAATACAAAAAATATCGTTGCAGCTGCTTTTCTTCTATTGGCAAGCCACAAAATGAACTTTGCACAAAGTATTGAAGAAGGGGCTAAATTTTATGATCAGGAGCAGTTCTCCAAGTCAATAGCTGTTTTTAATGCTTTAAGCGAAAAAAATCCGTCTAATGCCACGGCTCTATTTTATTTGGGAGAGAATTATTATAAAATTGGAAAATCAGATTCGGCTAGGATATTTTATAATCGTGGTATACAATCAAGTCCAAATGAACCATTAAATTATATTGGTTTAGCCAAGCTTTCTTTTGATGAAAATAAGCCCGATGGTGCAGAATACCTTAAAAAAGCTCAGCCACTTGTTCAAGGTAAGTTAAAGCCGCTTTTGGCAATGGTTACAGCTCATCTTACAGGTAAAAATAAAAATGCCAGTGAGGCAATGGTTTGTGCCGAAGAAGCGAAGAAAATTTCTCCTACTGACCCATACGTGAGCGTGGCTCTAGGGGATGCCTTTATTGCCAAAGCTGATGGAGGAAATGCCGTTACCAGTTATGAAAAGTCTGTTGAGTTGAATAAATCATTCGCCCTTGGTTTTTGTAAGATTGGTGAGATTTATGTAATGGGTAAAAGTTACGATGAAGCTGAAAAAAACTTTTTAAAATCCATAGAAGTGGATCCTGAGTTTAATGCAGCCAATCGTTTTTTAGCAGAGTTATACTATCAAAAAAAGCAGTACGCCAAAGCTGCCGATTATTACAAAACCTATCTAGATAAGGCCGGTAATGTCATAGAGGCTCAAAAGCGTTACGCTTCTTTTTTATTTTTGAATAAGAAATATGCAGAGACGATTCAAACCATAGAAGCCTTAAAGAAAGAGGGTTCAATAACCAGTAATTTACAAAGGTTTTTAGCCTATTCTTATTATGAAACTGGTAATTTTCC
>CANHPJ010000157.1 GCA_947462515.1 Bacteroidota bacterium
ATAAGCTATTTGCAAACAAACCATTGCAAAACCAATTAATCTTTCATCAGGGTCAACAGCCAGATTTTCATTTCTTTTCTTATTTATTATATTTATTAATGATAGGGTATTGGTCAATCTTTTCAATGCTCTAGGATTTTGTCCTACGGATAAAGTGGCAAATTCAGATAATGCCTGGGTATATTTATCATCATTAGCCGTTTCTTCAGATATGTATCCAATATTTTTCAGCGCATCAATTAAAAACACATTTACTGTATAACTAGCTACAGGCATTGAAAAAGGCATTTGAATAATCTTATCGAAAAACGATCTGAATTCACGCTCATTTTTATCTGTCAATTTACCAAATTTAGGCTCCAATCCTTTAATAACTACGTCATAATCAATGGCTAATACAAAGATACATTTATCAATATCAAAGATATTTTTCAATAATTCCAGAATTTGAACTGCTACTGGGGGATCTATACGATCTAAATCGTCAATAAAGAAAATAAATCCATCTTTTGAGTCATCCTTAAGCGCTTGATTAATTAGTCGTTGTATTTCTTTTTTCATCTGACTTATCTCAGCACCATCGGCTCCGTCACCCTGAAAAAAATCATCTACAAAATCTGCATTACCACCTACTTTATCTACCACCTGCTTGGCTAAAAATTTACCTCCAGAAACAGTCATTTTCTGAAAAAGACCTTTCATTTTTTTCAAGGTTTCATTTTTACCATCATTATCTGAAATGGTCTGCAAAATTTGTTCTATGATACCTTCAACAATTTTTAAAACCGATTCTTCGGGGGTTTTCATCAGTGAATATTGCCAGGAATTAATCCATACCCTATAAAAATTCCCTTTGCTGCAAAGCTCATCCTCCAGCATATTCATTAATGAAGTCTTGCCACTGCCCCATTCACCTTGCAAAGCAATAGTAAGCGGAGTATTTGATTCTTTAATAAATTCTACAAGTGCGTCTTGGTATTTTTCTATACCAAATAAATCTTTTTGGTCTTTTTTTCTTGGCAAATCAACAATACTACTTTTTCTCATAATAACTAAAATTTTAACTGTATTCCTGTAATTAAATTGTAATAATATTTTTCTATTGGAAGAGGTCGGTAAGTGTCAAAATTATGATCATAATGTACAAGAAAGGACACATGCTTATTTAGATCAAAATTCAAATTACAATCAGTAAACCATCGTGGATTTAAAAAATGCGAATTAATAGGAAATTGAATAAACATACTGCCCGATATATCCATTTTTTCACCTAGTTTAATTGCGAATTTAGCCGATGTATTTAATCTAACAAGATTTCTATCTATGATTTTAAAATCATTCTTTGCAAAACTATATGCAGTAAGAAATGGATTCCATTTTTCTGATTCATAGAAAAGGCCTATGTTAGTATATAAATCCGACCGCTTTTTCTCAAGCCATCTCAATCTTAAATTACACCCTCCTAAACGGCGATACTCCATCCCCTGAATTCCATTCCACTGATATTGAATAAAAAAATCAGGGTAAAATTGTCTTGTATCGTTGTCCCTGAATCGAGCTTGAAAATATCCATTATTTTCGAGAGCTTTCTTTCCAACATAGCTGAATTCTGTTTGAGCAAGAAGGATTAGAACCTGATTTTTTTTTGTAAAAAAATCAAACTCATTACTGTTTGAAACATCTATCAAATTGCTCTTTTGCTTGTCGCTCGAAAAGGATAATGAAGAAGTAAATCTGAGCATACTCTTTAAAGTATCTTGACCATTTTCTCTGTCAATATTCAAAACCTGAGCATTGGCTTTTAAAGAAAAAACCAAAATAAAAAGTATAGCTAAAAACGCATTTACAATAGATACAGGCAACACTATCAAAACCCAAAAAATTTAATTATTAAAGAAGATGCCGTAATAAAAGTCCAAAAAGCTGCTGCAAATGCCATTCCTAACTTTATCATAAGTATTCCAAAACCACTGTTGACCCATTTTTCGCGCCTGGCGATAAAAAAATCAGATATTGCGAAAGTTATTATAAAAGCAAAAACAGCCAATATAAATGCAACAATGGCTGCCCCGTAACCTATAACTTTAGAACTGAATAATAAAATCATGGTTGTTTTTTTAAAGATTATTAACTTGTTGATTCAAAAATTTGTTAAACAAGAATAAATAATTATTATTACTTCAAAGGCACTTTCTTTTTCCAGAAACCTGCTTCAAACACTTGTATTTTGTATAAAAATAAAAACTAATAAAACCCATAATATATTATTCAACTAAATAAAACAATAGATGCAAAGGATATCAGACAACAAACGAAAATTGAAATACAAAAAAACTTGTGCGCGGGAAATTATGAAACATTATTTTTTTTAAGGTAACTATTAATATGAATTTTTTCTTTCATTATGAGTTGACCCTAGCTCTAGTTGAGCCTTTAAAATTAATGCCAGTTTTTTACGTGACATGCTTTATTAAAAAAATCTTTTGTGAAACATATGCCATTCATTGCATATATCCAACGTATTAAATTTTCTTGTCTTTTCCGCAGCCCCGAAAAGCTTTAAATGCGACTTCAATTATTCTTTCACGATTCTATTTTAATGATCTAGACTTTGCACTGTAATTATTTCAATAAATTTTAAATGAGGTGATATTTCAAAAAAACTGAGCATTTAAAAAATGTAACAATTAACCTATCTTGATTGTCTCCTGAGTCAATTCAAATATTTAATCATATTGACAAAATTAAGCATATTTTTATTCCTATTATTAAAAAAATTAAAAATATAATTTGATGTTTTTTACTGAATTTGGAGACTCGATTATCTAATTAAAAAAGTTAACACTTGCCAATAAAAGCAATCTAATTGAATCACAAGTTTTATATTTGATCCGTATTTGGTTGAAAACCTGAGAGTTTTATACAATAAAAAAGCCCGGTTTTTACCGGGCTTCTAAGTTGCGGGAACAGGACTCGAACCTGTGACCTTTGGGTTATGAGCCCAACGAGCTACCAACTGCTCCATCCCGCGATGTATCTTTAAGTCTTTTTAAAGTAAACAAGGCTGATTAAATAATGTTTATTTAATCTATTATTAATACTTTTTAAAAGAACGAGTAAATCATATTGGGACTGCAAAGATATATTTTGTTTCTTTGTAAACAAATTTTCTGCAAAAAAAATATCAGAATAAATTTTATGACACATAAATCAGGTTTTGTAAACATAATTGGTAATCCAAATGTAGGTAAATCTACTTTGATGAATGAACTTGTTGGGGAGCGACTTTCAATCATTACCTCCAAGGCTCAAACTACCCGTCACCGTATATTAGGAATAGTAAACGGCGAAGATTATCAGATTGTATATTCTGACACTCCGGGGGTATTAAACCCATTATACAAACTTCAAGAATCTATGATGAACTTTGTAAACATTGCATTGGTTGATGCCGATGTTATGTTGTTTATGACGGATGTTTACGAAGAAGGGGTGGCTAACGAAGAGGTATTAAAAAAAGTTCAGAATGCCAAAGTGCCCGTTTTGCTGCTTATTAATAAAATTGATGATGTTAGCGAAGAAAAGGTTGAGGAGCGAAAAATATTCTGGAAAGGCATAATACCCAACGCTGAAATAGTAGCTCTCTCGGCCAAGAAAAAAATAAATGTTGATTTGGTAATAAAAAAAATTATTGAGTTGATTCCTCCGGGAGAGCCATTTTATCCAAAAGATCAGCTGACAGACAAATCAGAAAGATTCTTTTCATCTGAAATAATCCGTGAAAAAATATTTTTAAACTATAAAAAAGAAGTGCCCTACTCTTGCGAAGTAAGCATTGATTCGTTTAAGGAAGAAGAAACCATAGTAAAAATGCGCGCTATAATAACTGTGGCGAGAGATTCTCAAAAAGGAATTTTGATTGGTCACCAGGGTGCAGCATTAAAAAAAGTAGGCATAGAGGCCAGAAAAGAACTAGAGGCATTTTTTCAAAAACAAGTACATGTGGAATTATTTGTGAAAGTAAACAAGGACTGGAAAGACAATCCGCTTCAATTAAAAAGATTTGGATATTTTGAATAGTTATTTAAGTTAAGTTTGCAAAGTAAAAAAAATCGATTTTCATAAAACAGCTTGAATAAGTAAATTCATAAAAAGTCATGGCTGTATTATTTGATGAATCAAGATAAATAAAAAATAAAAAATACAATATATGGGAAATCTGGTGGCAATAGTAGGGAGGCCAAATGTGGGAAAATCTACACTTTTTAATCGTTTAACCGAAAGCAAAAGTGCTATAGTAGATTCAGTAAGTGGAGTAACTCGCGACAGGCATTATGGAAAGGGCGACTGGAATGGGGTAAATTATTCGGTAGTTGATACCGGAGGATACGTCATGGGATCGGACGATGTTTTTGAGGCAGAAATACGCAGTCAGGTTGTATTGGCCATTGACGAGGCTACCGCAATTATTTTTGTGGTTGACGTAACCGAAGGCATCACCGAAATGGATACAGAGGTTACTGAATTATTACGCCGATCGCCAAAGCCGGTATTTTTAGTAGCCAACAAAGTAGATAACCCTGCCAGAATTGGAGATGCTGCCGAATTTTATGGCCTAGGCTTGGGGGAAGTATTCACCATATCATCGGCTAACGGAAGCGGAACGGGTGACCTGTTGGACGAAGTGGTGAAAGTTTTTAACAAAGAAGAAGAAATCGAGGAAGAATATATTCCAAAAGTGGCAATTGTAGGACGCCCAAATGTTGGCAAATCCTCTCTTATCAATGCCTTGCTTGGGCAAGAAAGAAATATAGTTACCAACATTGCCGGAACCACCCGCGATGCTATAAACACCAGATACAAAGCCTTTGGACACGACTTGCTTTTGATAGATACAGCAGGGGTAAGAAGAAAAAGCAAGGTGTCGGAAGATTTGGAGTTTTATTCGGTAATGCGCAGCATAAACGCTATTGAATACTGTGATGTATGCATGGTTGTATTGGATGCTACTCTGGGTTTGGAGTCACAAGATTTAAATTTGATAGGCCTTGCCATAAAAAATAATAAGGGCATCGTAATTTTGGTTAATAAATGGGATTTGATTGAGAAGGACAACAAAACAGTGAAACAGTTTGAAGAAAACATTCGCGAAAAGCTTGCTCCCTTTAAAGATGTTCCAATCATTTTTATTTCAGCCATTTCA
>CANHPJ010000158.1 GCA_947462515.1 Bacteroidota bacterium
CTGGTTATTTCCAGGTGTTGAAGCTGATCTTTTCCAACAGGAACTATATTGGCATCATAAAGTAATATGTCTGCCGCCATTAAAACAGGGTAGGTAAACAAACCGGCATTTACATCAGAAAGGTTATCCGCTTTATCTTTAAATGAATGCGCATTGGCAAGCATAGGGTAAGGAGTGAAGCAACCTAAATACCAAGCCAGCTCGCATACTTCGGGTAAATCCGATTGTCGGTAAAAAAGATTTTTCTCTGTGTCGAAACCAAAGGCCAGCCAGGTTGCTGCCACCGAAAGAACGGCTTCTTTTCTCTCCTGGGCATTTTTTTGAGTCGTTAAAGAATGTAAATCAGCAATGAAAAACAATGATTCGTTGCCTGGTTTTCTCGAGAGTGATATAGCGGGTAATATTGCCCCTAAAATGTTTCCCAAATGCGGTGTTCTTGAACTTTGAACCCCTGTTAATATTCTTGCCATTAATTTTTTACGAATAATTTATCAAGGTAAAATTAATAAATTAATGCGTATAATTTGTGGGTCATTTATTTTCTCTCAAAACAAGAACAAGTCTGTTTTTATGACTAAAAATACTTTTCTATGGTGTTTTTCAATGAGTCTTCGGTAAGGGGCTTTATTTCAAATTCATCTACTTCGCCCGATGCTTCTGCTCTGATTTGGTCTATATTATTTAAAGAGGTGGTTAACATTACAATTACTACTTTGGAATGAAGTTTTTCAGCGGTTTTTTTATAGGCCTCCAGAAATTCAAAGCCATTCATTCCCGGCATATTAATATCAAGGTAGATAAGTTCAGGAAGCGGAAATAATTCAGGTTGATTTTTTTTGCCCGTATTTTCTAGATATTCCAGTGCCTTTTTGCCATCAGTTACAACCCGTACATCATCGCATACACCTGATTTTTTAATTATTATTTTATGATACTCATTGTCGGCCATGTTATCATCAATAAGTAATATGCAATTGATTTTTTTCATTGATAAAAGGTTTAATTCGTTTTTGCTATAGTAAAATAAAAAGTGGTTCCTTCTTGAGGTTTTGACTCAAACCAAATTTTGCCTCCATGCTTATTAACGATTTTTTTACATATAGCAAGCCCAATACCTGTTCCAGGATACTCATCGGTACTATGCAAGCGCTGAAAGATGATAAATAGTTTGTCCTTGAATTGATCTTCTATGCCAATTCCATTGTCTTTAATGCTAAAAACAAACTCTTTATCTTTTTCATCTGCTTTAATGTCTATTATGCATTGTTTGATTTTATCTCTGAATTTAATGGCATTGCTTATTAAATTTTGAAATACCTGTTTTATCTCTAATTCATTTCCTTTTATTATTGGAAGTTCAGCAAGGTTTATTTTTGCATTGCTGTCTTTTATGGATAAGGCCAGGTCATTTACAATTTCTTTCATTATTTTATTACAATCAACCGGTTCAAATTTTATGTTTCTGCCTACTCTTGAAAGCTCTAGTAAATCCTTAATGAGCTGCTGCATTCTTTTGGTAGCCTCATTAATAAATTTTATGTATTGGTCTCCCTCAGCGCCTATTTTTCCGGAGAGTTCTTCTTCTAAAAGACCGATGTAATTTAAGATGGTTCGAAGAGGTTCCTGTAAATCGTGAGAGGCAATGTAGGAGAATTCTTCTAGTTCTTTATTGATATGCCCAAGCATCTCCGTTTGCATTAACAATTCCGTTTCTTTTTTTATTCTGTCACCTATTTCCTGATTGGCTTTCTGCAGATCCTGAATCGTTTGATTTAGTTTTTTGTTAATCTCTTCAAATTCTTTGTTTTTAAGGATTAAATGTTGTTCGTTTTCCTCTGTTTTTTTTAATGAGATTTTAAGTTCATCTTCTGCTTTTTTTTGTTCTGTGACATCAGTAAAACTGATCACAATTTCGGATATTTCATTCTCTTTTGTTAATACAGGAAATCCATTTACAATTACCCATATAATGTCTTTTGAATTTGGTCTGTTAATACCCAGTAATTTATTTTTTAATTTTTTTTTACTCAATCGTATTTCATTTACTGGATAGTTAATTAATAATAATGGTGTTTTGTCTTCATTTAAAAATTTCCATTCTGGGTCTATGGCTAGTTTTCCTCTCATCTGCTCTTCAGATAATCCAAGTATTTCTCCTGCCTTTGGATTACTTTCTTTGATGGAAGTATCTGGGGCGTGAATTACAACCCCGGCGTCCAATGTTTTTAAAAGCCCCAGTTGACGCAACTGATTTTTTTCAAGTTCAAATTCTTTTAACTTGTGTAAGCTAATATCTCGTGCAATGGAGTATATTTTGCCGGAAACCAAATCCGTGCTTGCGTTCCAGTCTAGCCAAATATAATTACCGTCTTTTTTTCGGAACCTGTTAATGTAGTTAACAGTCTGTTTTATAGGGTTTAGGGCTTCAATTTCTTTTAAAGTGGTATGTGAATCTTCAGGATGTAGGAAATCATAAAATTTAACATCACTTAATTCTTTTTCGGTATACCCGGTTAAATTTAAAAAAGATGGACTTATTACTTCTGCATAACCGTTTAAGTTAAGTATCACCAAAAAGGCCGAACTGTTGTTTAAAAAGTAATTATACGTATTAAGTATATTAAGTATTTCTTCGTTTGTCTTATTTGTTTTGGCTATTAGCATGGTTGCCTTTTATATACTTTGCCGGTTCAGAAATTACAAAAAAATGATCCTAAATTAATTTTATGCCCAGTCATTAGTGTCCTAGTAAAAAAATATTTTTAGCTCCTGCCAAAAAAAAATCTCGCCTTTTATACTATTGATGATATAATACAAGCATTGTACCAAATGATTATAAACAAGAAAGTGTTTTTGTTTTTTTATCACCGAGTATTAAATGCTTTTTAAAAAGTATTATTTTTTTTAACCCTCATTAAACCTTTAGGTATTATCTTAGTCCTAATAGTATAAACCAATTAAAAAATATAATTATGAAAAAGATTTTGTTCTCCGCCTTATTATTTGCTGCGTTTACCGGTTTAAATGCACAAGAAAATCCAAGTGATAAAAAAGCAGCAAGACAAGAGAAAAAAGCGCTTGTTAAAGAAAGTAAGACAGCTCTAGAAACTGCAAAAGCAGCAGGCGATAAAGCAGCCACCAAAGAGGCCAAGGCCAAGTTGGAAAAGGATAAAGGAGAGTTGAAGGAACTAAGAAAAGAGAATAAAGAAAGAAGAGAAAATAATAAGGAAAATAGAGAAAAGCGTCAAGGAAAAAAAGATTAAATAATTTTTTTCAATCTTATAAACCAAAAGACAGGGCAGGAGTCCTGTCTTTTGGTTTTAATAGAGTTTATTGCTATCGGAAATCTAAAAATTTAATTTGTGCTACCTTTTCTAGTTATCAAGTTAAATGCTTGCCGTTAAGTTTGGTTGTTGTTTATACGCAAAAAGAAGCCTTTTTTTAATTACTTTCGCCCCTAATTTATTTTTGCATAAATAGTTCAATGCAAATCAGTCTAATTAAATCAATCAAAAACATGAAAAAAGTATTTCTAATCATATTGTCAAGTGTCCTGATATCATTGACAATAAAGGCACAGGAGCTTGATAGTAATCAGTTGTGGATCAATGAAGTAGAGCAATCATTATTGTATCAGACCGGAGTTATTAAACTCGATTCCGGAAATGCCTCGCTTACCGTTCCAAAAGGCTTTCAATTTCTGGATAAAGATCAAACGATGTATGTGCTGACCGAGCTGTGGGGTAATCCGGCCGATAGCACCATATTAGGCATGTTGGTTAAGGCTGGTGGTGGCGTATTGGGTGACAATAGCTGGGCTTATACTATCAGTTACGATCAAATGGGTTATGTAGAGGACGATGATGCCGAAGATATTAATTATGATGATTTGCTGAAAGAACAACAAGGCGAATATGAAGCAGAGAATCCAGCCCGATTGGAACAGGGCTTTCCCACCATCCAGTTTATCGGATGGGCTAGTCAGCCTTTTTACGATAAAGACAAAAAGATTTTGCACTGGGCTAAGGAATTAAAATTTGGTGAAGACACCTTAAATACCCTTAATTATAATTTGAGGGTATTGGGCAGAAAAGGAATCTTTATGCTCAATGCAGTAGCCACCATGAATCAGCTGCCTGAGGTAAGGTCAAGTCTTAATGATGTCATTAATAGTGTTACGTTTGATAATGGAAGTAAATATGCTGACTTTGACCCGGATGTGGATGAGGTAGCTGCCTGGACAATAGGTGGTTTAGTGGCCGGTAAAATTTTGGCAAAAATTGGTTTTTTTGCTGTATTGGTTAAATTTTGGAAATTAATTGCATTAGGAGTGGTTGCCGCTGCCGGCGGTATTTGGAAACTTATTACAGGTAGAAAAAAAGAAGGCGAGCAAGATACCAGAATTAATAAACACCAGGAATAATAACCTTTTTAGCCAATTGCTTATAGGTGTATTAACTAAAAAACGGGGTAAGATTTTAAAAATTTTACCCCGTTTTTTTTAATGTTTAGGTCTTATTTTATTATGACCATTTTTTTACCGCCCGATGATTTTCCTTGTGACTGTAGCTCATAAAAATAAGTGCCTGATTGCAGCTCAGTGGTGTTAAGCTCAATTTGAGTGGCGTTTTCTTTTACCTGAATTTCTTTTGCCAATCGCCCTTCCATATCATACATTAAAATGCTTCCTTTTTGCGCACCTGCCGGAAGCTCATACTCCAAGGTTGCTTTGCCTGAATTTGGATTAGGAAAAGCCCCTAGTTTTAAGCCGGTATTTGAATTTCCTGTTGGTATAAGCCCTGATGGCTTGCCGCTGCCACATAAATTGCAAGGGAAAGTACCACCTACTTTATAAATTGATGAAGAAGCATTTAAAACTAAATAATTTGAATATCCCAATAAATATACTGATTCATCAATTGATCCAATACTTAGAGTTAATAGCGTATTTCCATCTTCATTCAAAATAAACAATTCAGTTTTCTTTTCGTAATTTGAAGGCTTATAGCGACTATAGCTGAAAATAAACTCGATTTTAGCATCAGTATTAAAATAAGTATCATGCATCCAGAGCCCAAATCCATTTAATCCATCAATTTTACAAACTCCCTGGTCATCTCCCGCTGCGCTAATTAAATGAGTTTAAGTTTTTATGTTCTTTTTTTCATTGCCA
>CANHPJ010000159.1 GCA_947462515.1 Bacteroidota bacterium
AACACCCAAGAGAAAAATGTTAAACAAATTACAGATCCTGAGAATATTATGATGTCATCTTTAAGATTATTCAGTTTGATGTGATTTTGCCTAAAAAAAACAGGCACCAGAAGAATAAGCAATATAAGATCTTTAAAAAATGATTCCCAGGGAGTTAAGCTTCTCCCAAGAGAGCCTTTCAAAGCATCGCCAAAACAACCGCAATCGGTAACACATGTTACATTTTTTTGAATTTCTCTACCATTTTCTATAACGGTATAAGTCTCGTTAGGATTGCAGGTGGCGGTATAAAAGGTAAGCCAACCAAAAAAAACTATCAATCCAAGTAATAACCAGGAAGTCAATTTTATTTTACCACCAACTAATAAGGCAAAGCCAAGCACAATTTCTGCCAAACATGCAATAATGGCAAGAATTAGAGAGGAAGGTTCAAGAAAAGTTAGATTTAGTGCACTTTCTGCAAAATAATCATTGAGTTTATAAGAGAAACCGAGAGGATCATTTGCCTTTATTAGTCCTGAAATAATAAATAAGGAACCTACTAAAATTCGGCAAGAATATAAAACTGCTTTCATTTTTAAAAAGTTATTATTTACTTAATGGGTGAATATCGAAACTACGAAAAAAAATTAGCAAAACAATAAAATTAATACTTCATTACTTTTTTTCATCTAGCCTTATTAAAGCAAAAACAGCATAATTTATCATATCGTGATAATTGGCATCAATACCTTCAGAAATGAGAGTGGCGCCTTTATTATCTTCTATTTGCTTTGTTCTTAAAATTTTCATCAAAATTAAATCTGTCAATGAGCTAATCCTCATATTTCTCCAAGCCTCGCCATAATCATGATTTTTGTCTTCCATTAAACTTTTAGCAGTTGCAAAATGCTTGTCGTAAAGCGAAATGGCATCATCAATTGCCAATTCTAATTTATCTGTATTTCCAAGCTCGAGTTGAATTAATCCAATTATGGCATAATTAACGATGCCAATAAATTCAGATTTAACACCCTCTTGAATTTTTTGTGTTCCTTTTTCTTCAATGCTTCGTATGCGTTGGGCTTTAATTGAAATTTGGTCTGTTATAGAACTTGCCCTTAAAATTCTCCACGCGCTGCCATAATCTTTCATTTTTTTAACAAATATGTCGCGACAAATCTTTATTATTGAATCGTATTGAGAAGAAGTATTAGTCATTTTAAAAAGCTGTTAAAATTGAGGCCGAAAGATACACTTTTTTGCAAAAAAAAAACATTGAACTGCGGGGGTAAACTAATAGATTTATCAACGCCAGTTATTATGGGAATTCTGAATGTTACACCTGATTCTTTTTACGATGGAGGGATGTATACTTCAGAAAAAGAAACGATAAAAAGAGCTCAAAAAATTTTGGAGCAGGGCGGTAAAATTATTGATATTGGGGCATACTCCAGCCGACCCGGTGCCAAAGATATTACGAGTGAGGAAGAATTAGAGCGATTGATACCCATTCTGAAAATTATAAAAAAGGAATTTCCTGACAGTTTAGTTTCTGTTGATACTTTTAGATCAGAAATTGTTAAAAGAACATTTGATATGGGTATCGATATGGTCAATGATATTTCTGGAGGAAGTCTGGATGCTGAAATGTTTAAAACTATTTCGGAGCTCAAATTACCTTATGTATTGATGCATATGAAAGGAAATCCCCAGAATATGCAATTAAAACCAGAGTATAAAGATGTAACAGCTGAAGTAATATATTATTTTTCCGAAAAAATAAATCAACTCAAAAGTTTAGGTGTAAATGATATAATACTAGACCCGGGATTTGGCTTTGGTAAAGAATTACAACATAATTATGAATTGCTAAATAATATTGACAAGCTTCATATTTTCGATTTACCCATACTTTGCGGTGTTTCTAGAAAATCAATGATTAATCGCGTACTTGATACCAAACCTGAAACAGCCTTAAACGGAACAAGCATATTGAACAGCTATTGTTTGAATAAAGGAGCTTCTTTTTTAAGAGTGCATGATGTTAAAGAAGCAGTTGAAGCAGTTAAAATATTTACATTTACTGAAAAAAATAATTATTAATGTTATTCCCATTAAATTTTATAACCCTGAGGTGGCTGGATGGTATAGACATCGTTTTGGTAGCCATATTAATATACCAACTATATAAACTTGTTAAGGGGACAGTTGCAATCAATATCTTCATAGGAATTCTTTCATTTTACTTTCTTTGGTTGATAGTAAAAGTGCTGAAGATGCAATTATTAAGCAGCATTCTAGGCCAATTTATAGGAGTTGGGGTAATCGCAATAATAATAGTATTTCAGCAAGAGTTAAGAAGATTTTTACTTGTGATTGGCACCACGGGATTTTTTAATAGAGACAAAATAAAAAAGGGGCTTTTAATTTTCAACTGGACTCAGAAAAAACCGCAAGCAGTTAACGTAAATGCCCTGATAAAAGCTTGTTCAAGTATGTCAGAAACCTTCACGGGGGCATTAATAGTTATAAATACTAGTTCAGATTTGAAATTTTACACCAATACGGGTGACATAATAGATGCCATAGTTTCAAAAAGACTCATTGAAAGCATCTTTTTTAAAAATAACCCCATGCACGACGGAGCCATAATAATTTCCGGAAATAGAATTAAAGCTTGCAGATGCGTGCTTCCAGTTACAGAAAACAATGCCTTTCCGGCTCACTTAGGAATGCGACATAGGGCAGCACTGGGAATAACTGAAGCTTCAGATGCCATAGCCATTGTAGTTTCTGAACAAACCGGTGGAATCAGTTTTTCAAAGAGTGGTGAATTGAAAACAAATATTAATGCAGATGAATTAAAACAATTACTGGAAGAAGAATTTCAAAATTAGTTTTAACTTATCATACTAAAATATCCCATTGTTGAACTTTCTTCAGATTAAACGTGGTTTAAAAGGCCAGAATCCAAAACGCGAGATGTAATTAATCCTGTTTTTTAAGAAAGGATTTATATGAAATCGTTAAAGGATCGAAAACAAAATATTGAATAATTACAAAATCTTTCCCATTGTTTATTAAGGCATTCATTCGATCTAAGTCGTGATAAACAGTTTTTCCCTCCATATCGGTAGTTCCAGATTTAGTTGGCTTTCTATAGGCTTTAACCACGTTCTTTTTTCCTAAAACATCAGTTATGGTGATTGTAAACAATGAATTACCTTGAGTAATTGAGTCACGCATTTCCTTTTTCACCTCATTAGCAAATTCTTCAAAGTTCACCTTATTGTAAAGCGACAAATAACTATAAACTTGAGCAGTATCCGGATCAGTCACAATTTTACCTCCAGCCTTCAAGATAGGGTTGCCGGAGTTTATGTTTGATATCAGAAATGATTTATCCGGATTTTCAGAATGAGTAATTTCAAGGGACTGCATTTGAGATAATTGGTAGTTAAAAATCTCTGAAGCTCTCCATTTATCTTCTTCAGCAAAATACCTTGTATTTAAATACCCAAAAAAACCTTTAATGTGCATTACAAATGGAACTGAGGAGTTTTCAAGCAGCATAAAGGTTCCAAAATTATCCTGAGTAGCATGTCCAACATAATACACCTTAGCCGGTTTATCATCATCACCCTGATATATTTCTACCTTGGTAGAATTGGACGACATTAACTTAATAACATTTTCAATACCTAATTTCCCAACAGGTTCTTTCACATCCAACTGCTTAATGGTTAAAAGTAAATTTTCAATAGCATCATTTCGTGCATCATATTTATTATTCGCTCTCCAATGCCCTGGTTTTAATTTCTCAAGTAATACTTGATTACCATTTTTGTCAGCTAAAAAAATTTTAGTGATAGCAGCTGTGTCTTCCACCGCAAAATTTCTCAATTCCTCCTTCAAAGTACTGGAGCTATTATTAAAATGAAGATAAAGAGCAATAGAAGTTAATATAACAACAACAAAAAAAGCTATTTTATTTTTTTTCATAAAAAGACAAGTGAAATTTCTATTGGGAAAACAGATTAAAATGTAAGATAAAAGTTTCTAACTGGTATACTTCCTTTTTCTTATAAAAAATTGCAATGTTCCGAAAGCAATAATTAAAGCAATTGGTAAAACCATATTTATTATTTGCCAAAACATTTTTTCCTTATTTATTTTATTGACATCTAATAGTCTCAATTTCAACTCCCTAGATCTAACAGAAATAAGACCGGAATCATCACAGAGATAATTCACCGCATTTAAAACAAATGTTTTATTATCGAATACTTCTCGGGTATATTTATCATACCCAAGCGGGTAATAAAGTCCTTTTGATTTTTGAACCGGATTTTTAATCACATCTCCATCAGCAACAACAATGATCTTGGTGGGAGCACTTTTATCTTTAAATCGTAATTCATTACTTTCCTGAAGTTGTTGAGTGATACGATTTTTAAAAACCGATTCAAATGTACCCTCAATCAGCACAGCCACAGGCTCATTTTTTTTGCTAAATTGTCTGATATCCGGCTCATCTCTGACCATATTAATACTAATTCGTGCCGGAGAATTAACCAATTTGGTATACTTTGAAGTATGAAGCAGAAATGTTTTTTTCAAAACAGGAGAACCAACGGTATCAATAGTGCTTATAAATTCAGATTTAATGGCATTTAGATTATTTACAATTGGATGTTCGACAATTGGTAAAAGCAGGGGAAAGTAAAACCAAGAGAACAATTTTTGCTGAGGCTGATTACCGATATATCCAGTGATAATTGGTATTGGAGAGGATTGTATGTCTTGAACAAGATTATTATTTATCCTCACACCATATTTAAAAAGTTGGTCATCTAAATTAACATTATGAGATGCGCCAATTGTATTGCTGTTAGTTTGAAGACTATCCATTGATGCCTGCACCCCATCAATAAAACATAGCATCTTACCTCCTCCCATAAGAAATTGATCAATAATGTATTTATCCTTTTCACTGAAAAAAGAATCAGGCTTTGCAATTACTATACCGGTAAAACCCTTTAGTGCATTAATTTGACCGTTAATTCGTATTCTTTCAACATCGTAATATTCACCAAGGGAAGTGGTAATATCCTTAACGTGAAACTCATCCAACTCGCCGTGACCTTCTATGAAAGCAATTTTTTGTTTTATGTTTTTGCCTAGTTTC
>CANHPJ010000160.1 GCA_947462515.1 Bacteroidota bacterium
ACAAAACTTTTTTTTAGATGATAATACCTGGCTTTTATTTGATGATTTATTGAAGGAAGTCCCTATTGTTACTTACAATAAAGAAGATTATCTAAAACAACATACGTTTATTGAATTAGAAGATTCAGAATTCAAATATTTTGTGAACATTAAAGGTTTCAAAATAAAAAATAGCCTATCTCCATTAAGCTTTGAAATTGAATCAATTCGAAATATTATTATCAATAAAAGAAAATTAGAATTGATAAATAAAATGAAAAAAGATATTTATGAAGATGCTGAAATTAAAAATGATTTTGAGATATATAAATCCAAATAAGCTGTTTTTCTTGCTTTTCATGGTTTTATCATTTCAAGTATCGCTTGCTCAAGATAAAGTTATTGATAAGGTTATTTCCGTTGTAGGCTCTAATATTGTTCTACAGTCAGATCTTGAGGCCCAGTACTCTCAAATTCTCTCCCAAAATAAAGACTTATCATTAAATGAAAAAAAATCACGATGTATTGTCTTGGAACAGCTCCTTTTTCAAAAATTACTCCTGAATCAATCCAAATTAGATAGTTTAAAAGTAAGTGACACGCAAGTTGAATCAGAAATGGATAGAAGACTTCGTTTTTTTATTAGTCAAATAGGTTCCGAAGAAAAATTAGAAGAATATTACGGTAAATCAATCGCTCTTATTAAAGATGAGTTCAGGGAAATGATAAAAAATCAGTTACTTACTCAACAAATGCAATCAAAAATTACCTCTGATATTGCTATAACCCCTTCTGAAGTTAGAAATTATTTAAAAAGTTTACCCGATGATAGTATTCCCATTATCAACTCTGAATTAGAGATTGGTCAAATTGTAATAAGACCTAAAATAAGCAATGATGCTAAATCCGAAGCCCGTAATAAAATAGAAAATATTCGCCAAAGAGTCCTTAATGGAGAAAAATTTGGCGCACTCGCGGTCCTATATTCTGAAGATCCCGGATCTGCCAAAAAAAGCGGAGAATTGGGTTTTGTTACCCGAGGAACATTTGTTCCTGAATTTGAATCTATCGCATACAAAATAAAAGAAGGTGAAACTTCTGAAGTTTTTGAAACCCCTTTTGGATTTCATTTTATGCAACTAATTGAAAGAAGAGGGGATCAGATTAACGTTCGGCATATTTTGATAAGTCCCAATATTACATCTGAAGATCTTACAATCGCTAAAGATTCCCTCGATGTACTTTATCGGAAACTTTCAACGAATGATTCCATATTATTTTCAGAGGCAGCTTTAAAATACTCTGATGATAAGGATACAAAATATAATGGCGGCCTTATAATAAATCCGATTACAGGTACTACAAAGTTTGAAACTGATCAGATCGATCCTTCAATTTTTTTTACTGTAGATAAGCTAAAAGTCGGTCAAATTTCTACTCCAGTTTTAATGCAGGAGTCCAACGGAAAGCAAGCATATCGTATCTTCTTTTTAAAATCAAGAACTGAACCTCACAAGGCGAATTTAAAAGATGACTATCAGCGTATTCAAGATTCAGCTTTGGAATTGAAAAAGAAAAATGTAGTTTCTTCATGGATCAAAAAGAAATTGTCCAATACTTATTTTAAAATCGATCCTGAATATTCTGATTGTGTTTTTGAAAACTTCAAAGTTCAATAAAAACTGTACTTAACTTTCGAAAATATCATTGTAACTATTGGTTTTTAAATAATTTGTTAATCGATTATATAGTTTTTTATAAATTAAATTCGAATTATGATTCAATATAAATCTGATGTAGAAGCCCTTAATGCCTTTGTTGAAAAATATAACGAGCTTAATCAGGAAATCTCTAAAGTAATAATCGGTCAGCAAGATATTGTAAAGGACGTATTAATTTCTATTTTTAGTAAAGGGCATTGTCTACTCGTGGGGGTACCAGGTTTGGCTAAAACATTATTGGTAAATACCATTGCCGATGTTTTAGGTCTGAATTTTAATAGAATACAATTTACACCCGACTTAATGCCTTCAGATATTATTGGGTCAGAAATTTTAGATGAAACAAGACATTTTCGGTTTATTAAAGGACCACTTTTTTCAAATGTCATCCTGGCCGATGAGATTAATCGAACTCCTCCAAAAACACAGTCTGCATTATTGGAAGCAATGCAAGAAAAATCTGTAACAACCGGTGGTGTTAGATATGATTTAGATAATCCTTTCTTTGTTCTCGCTACTCAAAATCCTATAGAACAAGAGGGCACATACCCGCTACCTGAAGCTCAATTGGATCGTTTTATGTTCAATGTGTGGCTCGATTACCCATCTTTCAGAGAAGAGTTAGCTATTGTGAAGAATACAACATCCGACAATAAGATTTCTTTAAACAAAATATTAAATAAAGAAGAAATTGTCTTTTTTCAAGATTTGATCAGGAGAATTCCAATATCTGATAATGTTCTTGAATATGCAGTAAAACTTGTCGCTAAAACACGCCCTAGCTCAGAATTTTCTACTGATATCGTAAATAAATATTTAAACTGGGGAGCCGGGCCAAGAGCTTCACAGTTTTTAGTAATTGGTGCAAAATGCCATGCAGCTTTATTAGGGAAATATTCACCTGATATTGAAGATGTTAAAGCTGTAGCCTTACCTGTTTTAAGACACAGAATAGTTCGCAATTATAAAGCTGAAGCCGAAGGGTACTCCATTGAGAAAATAATTCAGCACCTTGTTAATCACTGATAAGGATGATTGTGTTTTTTCGACTCAAACTTCATCTTCATTTACTTTTTGTCGAAATATTGTTTTTACAAATTCTTCATTTATGCGTAAAAATATTTTAACAGCTTTCCTTCTGTTTTTTTTTTCGATTAGTTTAAAGTGCTCATTTGCATTTAATAAAAATGATTCAATATTTCCCTCATTAAATTATAAACGTCTTAATGGGGTATTGTTTGCTGAAACTACCATTTATTCTGGTTTGTTGTTTTCGCTCAATACTTTATGGTATAAAGATTATCCACAGTCTAAGTTTCATTTTTTTAATGATAATTCTGAATGGCTTCAAATGGATAAATTTGGCCATGCTTTTTCTTCATATTACTCAGGTAAATCCGGTGCCGAAGTATTTAAATGGTGTGGAGTTTCAAATACAAAAGCCTTATTAATTGGTGGTAATATTGGTTGGTTATTCCTCTCTAGTGTTGAAATTCTTGATGGACGATCCAAAGAATGGGGATTTTCTATCGGAGATATTGCTGCAAATAGTTTTGGAAGTGTTTTTTATATTGGTCAAGAGTTAATATTTAATGAACAAAGGGCAATTATAAAGTTCTCATACTCACCCAGTGAATACTCTAAATATAGACCTAATATGTTGGGTAAAAGTTTTCACGAGTCCTTAATAAAAGATTACAATGCCCAAACTTATTGGTTATCTTTTAACTTAAATGATTTCGGTTTGAAGAAATGCCCAACGTGGCTAAATTTTGCATTGGGCTATGGAGCAGACGGAATGGTAGGAGCATTCAATAATAATATTCCTGAAAATCAAAAAGTATCAGTTCCGGTTTTTGAACGTAATCGACAGTATTATTTATCTTTTGATATAGATTTGAATAAAATAAAGACTAAAAATAAATTCTTGAAAGCCGTTTTTAAAAGCTTTGGATTTATTAAAATTCCGGCTCCTACACTTGAAATAAAGGGTAAGAATATTAAATTCCATTCCTTGTATTTTTAAGCCGAATTTTACTGAAAATTATATTTGATTTTTCTGACTATATTTTTCCTTCTAAAATTAACAGTTTTGTTTTCAATACCGCAGTTACAGTTAGACTATCCGTAATTTCTCCTTTGTATACTAATTCATATAAGTCATTGAAATGTATTTTCTTTACCTGTAATTCTTCCGTCTCTTCAGGGTGTGATTCCCCAAATGTTAAATCTTGGGCTATATATAAAATAGCAACTTCATCAGTCACTGAATTACTTAAGTGCAGATCTTGAATTTTTGTCCATCTTTTTGCAGATATGCCGGTTTCTTCTGATAATTCTCTTGCGGCAGAATCTAATGGATCAATTCCTAAATGACCTCCTCCTTCAGGGATTTCCCAACTGTATTTATTTATTGGGTATCTGTATTGCCCTACTATCCACGTGTTTAATTCTTCATCTAGAGGTAGAATTCCGATAGCAAGATTTTTGAAATTAACTGTAGAATATACTGCTGGATTTCCTGCAGGATTTAATACTTCATGTTTGTTAATGCTTATCCAGGCCGATTCATATATTAGTTCGCTTTTTAACGTTTTCCAAGGATTCTGTGTTTCTGACATAAAATGGTTTTGTTTTAAAAATTTTTAATCTGGTTGATAAAAGTTATGCAAAACAAAAATCATGAAAAATTCGCACTAATTTCTACCAATTTATTTTTCTTTTCATTTTTCGATTAAATTATACTTAGATTTGTTTATTGTATGCTTATGAAATTTAATATTGGTGATAAGGTGAGTTTTTTGAATGAACGCAGAGCAGGCGTCATTAAAAAAATACTTCATAATAATATCTTCAGTGTTGAAATAGAAGATGGCTTTGAGATACCCGTTGCGTCTTCAGAATTAGTCAAGAATATCTTTGAGGAAAATATAAACCATCATAATTTGGTTTTTGAACCTGAGTTTGATTTTTCAAATTCTTCTCTTCCGGCTATTAATAAGTTAATTTCAGAAAAAGAGTTTTCAGGAAAAAAAAATCAATCAAGAAAACATAATAGGGCTGACGATTATGTTCAAGAAATTGATTTGCATATAGAAAATTTGATTGGGCAGCATAAATATCTCTCCAATGGTGAGATAATTGTAATACAGTTGAATTTTTTTCAATCAAAACTAGAAGCCGCTATTCGTAATAAACTGTCTAAATTGGTAGTTATTCATGGTGTAGGTAATGGAGTGTTAAAATCAGAAATACGTAAAATTCTCCATAGTTATTCAGGTGTTGATTTTTTTGATGCTTCATACAGCAAATATGGTTTTGGAGCCACTGAAGTTAGATTAAAGTAAGTTTTATTAGTAAATATTGTAAATCGTTCTATCGCTGCGCATTTTGCGGAGAGGAAAGTCCGGGCAACACAGAGAGCCACGCTTCCTAACGGGAAGGATTTCATTTTTGAAATACGGAA
>CANHPJ010000161.1 GCA_947462515.1 Bacteroidota bacterium
ATTTAAATTTTTAATATCGCTCATCCAAACTGGATATAATTCCATCAAGGCCTTTATTTGATGTTCTTCGTTTTCCTCTTTGTTTCCAATAATCAAGTCGGGATTTAAAGCCTTGATGATTTCAAAATCAAATTTTTTCGTTCCTCCAACTACAGTGGCGTTTTTACATTTTTCTTTGGGATGAATGCAGAATTTGGTAATTCCTACAATTCGGTCTTGTAACTCGAGGTCAAAGAGAAGTTCGGTTTGGGAAGGAACCAAAGAGATAATTCTTTTTGGAAAAACCGGCAAGTTAACTTGCCGGTTCATTTGATCTATATAGCTTATAAAATTGCTCAATGTAAATTAATACATCTTGATGCTAGCGCGCCAAAGCACTAATGATGTCATGCTGGGTGATGATTTGGGTATTGTTATCATCGATTTTTATTAAAACAGCATTGTTGTTTTTGTCTATCAGTTTTGAAATCTCATCCAATGTAGCATCCTTGTTTACGAATGGAAAAGGCGCTTGCATAATATCTTGCACTTTTAGTGTTTTTACATCCGGATTTTGTGCTACTATACTCAAAATATGACTATCATTTACTGAGCCAACAAAATTACCATCCTTAACCACAGGTATTTGAGAAATGTTAAATCGGGTAAGCTTGTAAATGGTTTCTGCTAGGGTCTGATTGGCATCAACAGTAATTAGTTTTTCGTTTTTATGACTGTCAACCAAATCAATTGCTTTAGGTGTTTCTTTGGTTAAGAAACCTCTGTCACGCATCCAGTCGTCGTTAAACATTTTGCCTAAATAACGGGTGCCGTGATCGTGAAATATTACCACAACCGTTTCGCCTTCTTTGAAATGCTCTTTAAGCTGAATGATACCGGCTACGGCAGATCCGGCAGAGTTGCCAACAAAAATGCCTTCTTTACGAGAAATTTCACGCGTATATATTGCAGCATCTTTATCCGTTACTTTTTCAAAATGATCAATAATGCTAAAATCAACATTTTCGGGTAAAAAATCTTCTCCTATGCCCTCTGTAATATAAGGGTAAATCTCATTTTTATCGAAGATGCCTGTTTCCTTATATTTTTTAAATACTGATCCGTAAGTATCTATTCCCCAAACTTTAAGATTCGGATTTTTCTCTTTAAGGTATTTTCCCGTTCCGCATATGGTGCCACCGGTGCCAACTCCAACCACCAGGTGATCTACTTTGCCACCTGTTTGTTCCCATATTTCAGGGCCTGTTGATTCGTAATGAGCTTGTGCGTTTGAAGGATTGTCATATTGATTTGGTTTCCAGGAGTTAGGGACCTCATTAACAAGCCTTGACGATACCGAGTAATAAGAACGGGGATCTTCCGGTTCCACATTGGTAGGACAAACAAAAACTTCAGCTCCAAGGGCTCTTAAAGCATCTACTTTCTCCTTTGATTGTTTGTCGGTAGTGGTAAAAATACATTTGTAACCTTTAACTACTGCTGCTATGGCAAGTCCCATACCGGTATTGCCCGAGGTTCCCTCAATAATTGTTCCACCTGGTTTTAATATGCCTGATTTTTCAGCATCCTCAATCATTTTAAGAGCCATACGGTCTTTTATGGAGTTGCCCGGATTAAAGGTTTCCACTTTTGCCAATACTGTAGCTTTTACCTCTTTGGTTACAGCGTTTAGTTTGACTAATGGCGTATTTCCGATGGTTTCAAGGATGTTGTTATAATACATGATTCGAATGAGTAAAATTATGTTTTTAGAATTGCAAAAGTAACAATTTAGCTTTCAAATAAAATCATTGACAAGCAAAATATTAAACCCCGGCATAATTATATTGTTCATGCCAACAGTAATAAGTTTAAATTTTGGTAATGGGTTTTGGACTTTTAAAAAAGACTCCTTTAAAAAGGTCCGTTTTATACCTGGTAAAAAACGTTGCTAGCTGAATCGGATTGCTTTAACAGGTGTTATTTTGCTGATAAAGTATGATGGAATAACTAACATAAATATACATATCAAGAAAATGCCCAGGTTCAAAAACAAAATATGCCAAAAATCAAGTAATACAGGCACTTCCTTTAAATAGTAATTTGCTTCATTTAATTTGATAATTCCAAAATGTAATTGAATAAAGCACAAGGATAAACCAATTAGATTTCCCCAAAACAATCCTTTTCCAATGATATAAGCTCCATTGATTAGGAATATTTTTTGTATTTGTGAATTTTTCATCCCCATAGCCTTTAATAGACCTATAGTAGGGGTTTTCTCCAAAATTAATATTAATAAGGTGGCAATCATATTAATTACTCCAACAAGAATCATAAGAGTCAGTATTATAGCCACATTGATGTCTTGCAGGTTAAGCCAGTCAAATATTTGAGGGTTTAACTCTTTTATGCTCTTGGCATTCAAGTCATAGGTTATTTGATCGTTCACAAAAGCGGTTATCTCATCCGATTTGTCAAATTGCTTAATATAAATTTCAAATCCAGCTATTTGATCTTCATTCCAGTCGTTCAATTTTTGGATATGCCTTATGTCTCCAAGCAAATATAGTTTGTCAAATTCTTCCAAGCCGGTTTGGTATATTCCGGCAATTTTGAATTTCCTTACTCTGGGTGGTTGTTGAATAAAATACATCAGCAAGTCATCGCCCAGTTTGAGTTTTAATTTAGATGCCTGATTTTTTGAGATAATTATTTCATTGGAGCTGGCAGTATCAGAAAAAGTTAACTTTTTTCCTTCAACCAACTTATCATTAAAAAATGACCAGTCGAAATCATTTGATATACCTTTTAATATAACTCCCTGAATGTCATTATCTGTTTTTATGATTCCGGATTTAATGGCATAGCTTTGTATATGACGTATATTCTGGTTTTTTTTAAGCTGTGAGATAAACTTCTGGTTTTTATTTATGGGTACCGGTTCAAAGGAGGTATTGGCATCGAAATGTTGTATTTGAATATGACCGCCAAAACCAATAACTTTGTCGCGGATTTTGGTTTTAAAACCATTAATGATGGATATGGATAAAATCATCACTATTAATCCCAAAGCAATGCCTAAAACCGATATTTTTACAATTGGTTTCGAAATATTGCCGGCGTTTTTCTCGCCTTTTATTATTCGGGATGCTATAAATAAAGCGTAGTTCAATTTTTTATGATAATAATTTTTAAAAGTTATTCTAAAGCCTGTAAATATAAACAATTATTTTTTTTAGGTTTAGTAACACTTAACGTTCTGTTTTTAAATTCATTAAATGCTCAAATCAAAGTAGGAGCTGAAAAGACCTCTGCTTATCTTCCGCAGTTGAAAGGAAAAAATGTTGCCGTTTTAGGAAACCAATCTTCTTTGATTCAACAAACTCATCTGGTAGATAGTTTGCTATCATTGGGCATCCATATCAAAAAGGTTTTTTGTCCTGAGCATGGTTTTAGGGGTAATGCAGACGCCGGAGAACATGTGAAAAATTATACCGACAAAAAAACCGGTTTGCCTGTAATTTCATTATATGGCAAGCATAAAAAGCCATTACCCGATGATTTAAAAGGAATTGACATAGTAGTGTTTGATTTGCAGGATGTTGGAGTGAGGTTCTATACTTATATCTCGTCTATGCATTATATGATGGAGGCATGTGCCGAAAATAAGGTTAAATTTTTGGTTTTGGATAGGCCAAACCCCAATGGTTTTTATGTTGACGGGCCGGTGCTAGAAGATAACTGCAAGTCCTTTGTCGGCATGCATAAAGTACCTGTTGTGCATGGTATGACAGTTGCAGAGTACGCACAAATGATCAACAACGAAGGTTGGCTGGCAAATGCTGTTAAATGCGATTTAAGTTATGTTACAGTTGATAATTATACTCATAGTTACTTGTATTCTCTACCAATAAAGCCATCGCCTAATTTGCCTAATATGGCATCTGTATATTTATATCCATCCTTGTGTTTTTTTGAGGGTACTATAATTAGTATGGGGCGTGGCACCGATAAGCCATTTCAGGTTTATGGTCACCCAGCATTAAAAAATGCCAATTTTGAGTTCATGCCTCGAAGCATAACAGGGGCATCTAAGAATCCTCCTTTTAAGGGAGAAAAATGCCACGGTTTTGATTTAACCTCCTATGGGGAGAATTTGGTAGCAAAGACTCCAAAATTGTATCTGGAATGGCTAATTTTTGCATATCAGAATATGCCTGATAAAAATAATTTCTTCAACAATTTTTTTGAGAAGTTAGCAGGTACTACTTTGTTAAAGCAGCAAATTATTGAAGGTAAGAATGATATGGACATAAGAAAAACCTGGCAGAAGGATTTAGAGGCTTTTAAAAATACTCGAAAAAAATATTTGTTATATACAGATTTTGAATAAACAAAAAAACCCTTGAATTTCAAGGGTTTTTTTGTTTAATTAAGGATTTTTTTAGTTTGCAAGTGCTTTTTCTTTGTCAGAAATAGCCGTTCTTCCAGGATATACTTTTAATGCTTCTTCCAAGCAAATCACTGCGTTTTTAAGTGATTCGATGTTAAGAACATAAGCCATTCTCACTTCATTATAGCCTAGGCCCGGTGTGGCATAAAATCCGGTAGCCGGCGCAAGCATTACTGTTTGGTTTTCATGTTGGAATTCTTCAAGTAACCACTGGCAAAATTTATCTGCATTGTCGATTGGTAATCGTGCAATACAATAGAAAGCACCACTTGGTTTAGGGCAGAAAACACCATTTATTTTATTTAGACCTTCTACCAAAACGTTTCTTCTGGCCACGTATTCTTTACTTACGTTATCAAAATACGATTGTGGGGTTTTCAAGGCTGCTTCTCCGGCTATTTGCCCAAAAGTAGGAGGGCTTAACCTGGCCTGAGCAAATTTCATGGCTGCAGCCATCAAGTCATTGTTTTTGGTTATGAAGGCACCAATTCTGGTTCCACACATGCTGTATCTTTTAGAGACAGAGTCTATCAAAACGGTATTTTCTTCTATCCCTTCCAAATGCATGGCCGAGTTGTGTTTTACACCATCGTAGCAAAACTCACGGTATACCTCATCAGCAAATAAGAATAGGTCGTGTTTTTTAA
>CANHPJ010000162.1 GCA_947462515.1 Bacteroidota bacterium
ATTTCGGTTCTTCGTCGCTCACCTCCCGACAACAAATCCCATCATCCCTTTCTGATATTCTGCAAGCCAAACTCATCCAGCAGGTTCTCTAAAGTTTCAAGTTGTTCCATTTTAGAGAGCTTTGTCATTTCCAAAACAGCTTTAATATTATCTTCAACAGAAAGCTTCCTGAAAATTGAGGCTTCCTGCGCTAAATAACCGATTCCTTTTTGAGCCCTTTTATATATTGGGGCATCGGTAATATCCTCATCGTCTAAAAAAATATGGCCGGAATTAGGCTTAACCATTCCCACAATCATATAAAAAGAAGTTGTTTTTCCGGCACCATTTGGGCCAAGTAAACCAACGATCTCACCTTGATTTACTTCAACAGATACTCCTTTAACAACCGTTCTTTTTTTATATTTTTTTATGATATTTTCTGCTCTGAGTTTCATCTTTAATAATGATTATAAAGGCAATATTACTTAAAAATTAATGGCGATGGTTGCCCTTATTCCAAATTTAGAAACATTTGGCTTGTCCAAATGAGTCAAGCGCCAAATTCCATCCACGCGTAAAATTTTAAAAATATTTTCTACGCCAAAGCCTGCCTCCACATAAGGCTTCTCTAAAGTACTCATATTTACAGGTAATATCATCAGTGATTTATTTTTCTCATTCAAACTGCCAATAACACCCTTAGCAAAGGCAATTTCTCTCCATTTGAGCCTTCTAATTATTGGGAATTTATCCAAAAAAAAGCCATTGAAATGCTGGTGGAAACTGGCACTAAAATATTTATCGCTGGCAAACTCAAAATAATTCATCATGTTAAATGCAAGCTTATCATATGAATAGGTTTCATTGCCATTATGTAGCTCCAATAATGGAAATGGTAAAGTTCCGTATATCTTTCCTAATTCAAAACTATAATCCAAATAGCCAAATGGCTGAGTTTTTATATAATTTGATATGTTTAAAACTACTTTTTGATACTTATAATCACTTCCAAGCACTCCCTTAAAACCCAAAGTATAATAAAATTGAAAAACAGGATATTTTGTACCTAGGCTAACACGATCAAATTCTCCTGAAACAAATTTCTCTTTATAGGCAAAGCGACTTTTAAAAAGTATTTCTGATGTAATAATATTTTGTTGTGTCTGAGCATCTCCATCTTCAATGGGTTTAAGATAGTTTAAACTCCCTTTTGGAATCAGTGTTCTGTATTTTAATGTTAGTCTATTTGAGAAACCGGGAAATGTCTCCCGCTCATAAAAAGCCTTGTATTCCTCAACCAAAGTAAGCTTATTAAAAGGAAAGCGGCGAATAGAGCCAAAGATATTATCCTGCCTGAGCGCATTAGGACTTTGGCCTAACTGTTCCATATCATATTTATAGGAGGCCCCTATAAACTGCCTGATATTTTTGGTGAGAAAATATTGAAATCCGCCACCATATTTAAAAACCTGATCTTTTAAACCATAGGCCAGATAACCATCAAGCATTAATCGGGAACTAAATTTATCGGAAGTTCTAAGCCCTAATTTAAATCTATTACCTTCTATTTGATTATAGCTATATGTTGTGAAATAAGGACCAAACTCCACCTTACCCATTTCCTTATATCCCGAAATCATCATGCTTACTATATCTACATAACTTTTAAATGCGGGTAATGATTTTATCGTATCGACAAGCTCATAGATCTCCAATTCACTTTTGGAAAGCGTATCGTGGCGCATTTGAGTCCAATAATCATCAGGTTTTTCGGAAGCATCATCCAAAACAATTATATCTTCAGAATTATCGTAAAAATCAGGATCTTTTATATTATTAAGCTTGAAGTTTTTATAGCTTGTGTTTTTCTTTCCGTAAATACCCACTGATTTATCTGTTACATTGAAGTCAACAAGCAACTCATCTTTTGTCAGCATCCAGACACCATCAATCAATTCAAAATTTTGAGAGGCAGAAAAACTATTCACATAATTTATATTGGCGTCTGAAGCAATAGAAACATTTATTTTCTTGATAGCAAAAGTGGTATCGTGCACCCAAAAATCACCAGCAAAGGTTGGCTCCTGTCTTCTCTTTGGCATAAAACTTAAATGATAGCACCATTTATTATCAAGATAAGCACTATCAACCAAATAGTATTTATAATATAACATTCCAAAATCTGCTAAAGGACTTATAAAGCTTTTCCCAAAAACAGAGACATAATTATCATACACATTCGTATTTTGATATACATCGCCCAAAAAATTATTTATACTTTGATTTTTTACCCCTGAGATCTTGACGGCATTAATTTTTTCCTTTAGTATTTTAGGATTTTTTCTGTAAAAAACCTCGGACAAGGTTTCTGTTATAAACATGGGTAAATAAGGCTTCTTGCCATTAGAGTCAATTTTATCAAATACAAAACCGAACTTTTTAAATATTTTTCTATTGCGTAATTTTTCCGGAATGTTGTTGATGTCAAATTCTACCTTATTATAGACCTCATACTGGTAGGCATTTAAATTTTCCTTGTTATTTTTTTCCTTTTGAGAAACAACCTTTTTAAACAAGGCATGTGCCGGATTTTCTCCAGGTTTAACCGTTATTTCAGCCAATTGTATATTAGATGAATGAAGCGCTATATCGATATTTTGTGATTGCCTTTTTTCAATTGCGAGAAAAATCGATGTATAGCCTAAAAAAGAGACATATATTGAATCTACCGCTTGTCCGGTTTCCAATAAAAATTTCCCATCAATATCAGTCGTTGTTCCAATAACGGTTCCCTTAAAAACCACATTAACAAAGGGCAGTGGCTCTTTTGTTTCAAAATCGGTAATTTTTCCAAATACTTTTGTGTTTTGGCTGTATAAAGCACTAGAAAAGTAGCAGGACAAAACTAACGTAGCAAAACAGAGTTTTAAAAAACTATTTTGAAGAAACCGGGCTTTAACTATATTTTTTTTATTATTCAAATTAGATTATGATATTATTTTCAAATTTAAAAAACAAAAACAGTTAGTAAATATTGTTTTTTCTTAAACACTCATTTAAAAACCATTGTTTAGGATTTCAAACATAAAGCCATCAAATAAACATTCTTATTGATTAGCTACTAAAAAAATTATCGGCTACGACTATTTAGCAGATGCTTTTTTTATGACGAATGCAGATATAAAAATACTTATTTCATACAGAAACAGAATTGGAATGGTCACCAAAATCTGACTGGTAACATCAGGTGGAGTTATAATGGCTGCCAAAATCAATATTAACACGACGGCATGTTTTCTGTACACGCGCATAAAACCGGGTGTTAAAACACCTATTTTTGTTAGAAAATACACCACAATTGGCAATTCAAAAACCAGGCCAGTAGCAAGCGTGGTGGTAGTAATCGTTGAGATGAATGAGCCTAAACCTATTTGATTTGCAACTTGCTCACTAACCTGATAGGTACCTAAAAAATTAATTGAAAGTGGGGCAATGATAAAGTATCCGAAAAGAATCCCCAAAATAAATAATAGAGACGTAAAAAAAACAATTCCTCTGGTGTGACGTTTTTCCCCCGGATGCAATGCCGGTTTTATGAATGACCAAATCTCCCAAAACACATAAGGAAAAGCAACAACTAATCCAGTTATTGCAGATACTGTGATGTCAGTGGTAAACTGACCGGACATATCAATATTAATTAAAGTAAACGATATTTTTTTGATACATAATTCGTCACTATTAAAGATAAATGTTGACAGATCGCATAAAAATTTATAGGTCCAGAAATCAGGGTTTTTTGGGGCAAGAATAATTCTATCGAAAATAAATCTGCTGTAAACAAAGGCTAAAATAGCTACCGAAATTACAGCGATTACCGAGCGAACAAGATGCCAACGAAGTGCTTCGAGATGATCCAAAAATGACATCTCAGCCTGATCTTTTTGATTTTGTTGTGAATTGCTCATTTTTAAATTTCAATTATTAACTGTGATTCAACTATTTTTTTCCAGTGTAAGATTAGTTCAAACAAGTTAAACTATTCCTTCTTTTACCAAATCGTGAATGTGAATTACGCCTATGTATTTTTCTCCATCAACCACCAAGAGTTGAGAAATATTATATTGCTTCATAATTTTCATAGCCTCTGAAGCAAGCATATCTTTTTGAACCAATTTAGGTTTTTTATTCATAATATCACCTGCAACAAGCAGCTCAAAGTCGGTATCTTGTTCGAGCATTCTTCTCAAATCTCCGTCAGTAATAACTCCCATAAGTTTTTCGCTGCTCGATACGGCAGTTACGCCAAGTCGTTTTGATGAAATCTCGAGAATTACTTTCCTTATGCTATCTTGAAGATCAACCACTGGAAAGACACCTCCGGCTATGATATCTTCAACTTTTAGGTAAAGCATTTTTCCTAATGCCCCCCCCGGATGATACGCAGCAAAGTCTGCGCTTGTAAACCCCCTGTGTTCGAGCAAAGCTACAGCGAGGGCGTCACCCATTGCAAGCTGGGCAGTGGTGCTTGTTGTGGGAGCTAGATTATTGGGGCAAGCTTCCTTTTCAACAAAACAATTTAATATCAAGTCGGCTCTTTGGCCCAAAAAGGAATCCTTGTTGCCAACTAAAGCAATTAAAGTATTTCCCATATTCTTTATAAGCGGAACAAGCGCCTTAATCTCCGGGGTATTTCCACTTTTGGAAATACAAATAACTATATCATCATTTCTTATAGAGCCTAGATCACCATGAATGGCATCAGCCGCATGCATAAAAATAGATGCCGTACCAGTTGAATTTAAGGTAGCTACCATTTTATTGGCTATGATAGCACTTTTACCAATTCCCGTCACCACAACCCTTCCTTTGGACTCATATATTTTGAGTACACAAGAGGCAAAATCTTCATCAATAAAATCAATCAGTTTTTTTATTGCCAGATACTCTGTTTCAAGCGTTCTTACTGCACTTTTCTTTAACTCATCAATTGTTTTCAATTTCTCAATTTTATTAAAAATAAACTTTTAAATAATATTTACATTACACAGTATATATTGTATATTTACCTTACAAAAGTAACTTTTATTTGAAATAAA
>CANHPJ010000163.1 GCA_947462515.1 Bacteroidota bacterium
ACAGGAAAAATGATTTTCAATTTGACAAAAAAAGTTCAAGAAAGCGGTGTTATAGTCTTAAACTCTTTGACTGTAAAAAACATAGAAGAAGAAACAAACCAGGTTAAAGTAACTCTGAATGAAAACATTAAATTAAAAGTTAAAAAAGTTTTAGTTGCAACCAATGGTTTTGCAAAACAATTACTACCTGAACTAAATGTAAATCCTGCACGAGCACAAGTACTGATTACAAAACCTATAAAAAACCTCAAAATAAAAGGGACATTTCATTACGATCAGGGATATTATTATTTTAGAAACATAGAAAACAGAATTTTATTGGGAGGAGGACGAAACACAGATTTTAAGGGGGAAGAAACCACTGAGATGGTAACCACTGAAAACATTCAACGTAAATTAGAAGAATTGCTTAAAAGCACAATAATACCAGATACAAAATACATAGTAGATCAAAGATGGAGCGGAATAATGGGAGTAGGAAATCAAAAGACTACCATAGTAAAGGCCATATCAAAAAACATTTTTTGCGCAGTAAGGATGGGCGGCATGGGAGTTGCAATTGGAAGTTTAGTTGGACAAGATGCGGCTGAGATGATTGCAAAAGAATTATAATAAATGAAACCATAATGCGAGTCGAATAAAAATTTTTTAACGACAAAAAATTTAAGAAAAAAAATAACTCAAATTTCAAATATTCTTTCAGAAGAAGCTTTTAAAAATAACACATTAGCTTGAGAGATAATAAGTCAATATAAGTAGAAATAAATTTTGCTTTCTCAATGTGTTTAAATAAATTTGTAAAAAATTAAACAAATTGAATTTATTTTCCATTTCACAACTAGAACAATTCTCCGGAGTAAAAGCCCATACCATTCGAATATGGGAAAAAAGATACACTGCCTTAAAACCGAATCGATCCGAGGGAAACACCAGGTATTATGACAACACCCAACTTAGGAGGCTTTTAAACATAGTAAGTCTGATTGATGCCGGACATAAAGTTTCGAAAATTTGCTGTTTGTCAGACGATCAGTTATTCGAAATACTCACAGAGAAATTAAACTCTAGCTATTCTGATGACGAAACAACTGAATACTATGTTTCGCAGCTTATAGCATCGGGAATGAGTTATGATGAAACACATTTTGAAAATACTTTTTCGATCTGTTTGAATCGGTTTGGGATGAAGCAAACCTATATCAAGGTGATATATCCTTTATTGACTAGGATTGGATTGATGTGGGCCAATGATAGCATGGCAGCGGCAAACGATCACTTTATAAGCAATAAAATAAAACAAAAATTATTTTCCAGTATAGATGCATTGCCTACTCTTGATTCTGAGGAAACCTGGTTATTATTTTTACCAGAAAATGAATTTCACGAATTAAGTCTACTATTTTCGAATTATCTTATTCGTAAGGCAGGGAAAAAAGTATTTTATTTGGGGAGTAATGTTCCCATGGATATGCTTACCATCGCCATCCAACAAATCAACCCAAAAAACCTTCTGTTTTTTTTGGTACATCATGATCTAGTTGATGAATCACAGAACTATTTAGATACTTTACAAAACGCCTTTAAAAACATCAAAATAAATTTATCCGGCAACGAAAAATTAATAAGTGAACTTAAAACCGGCGGAAATATTAATTGGATTCGTTCTGTTGATGAATTAGAAGCCCTAATCATCTGAAAATTTATATTTTAAAATTTTCCTATGATAAATATCATATAAATAGTAATTTTCAGAAAAAAAAACAAAAGATGTCAAAAATTGCGATTATTGGATCTGGTTTCTCGGGCATAAGTGCAGCAGCTTATTTATCCGCTGCAGGACATCAAGTACATGTTTTTGAAAAAAACTCCCAAGCCGGCGGTAGGGCTCGAAATTTAAAAACCGATTCCGGGTATATATTTGATATGGGGCCGAGTTGGTATTGGATGCCAGGTGTATTTGAGAAATTTTTTAAAGATTTTGGATTTGCAGTGGCAGATTTATATGAATTAAAATTATTAAATCCCTCATTTGACGTGGTATTCAGTAATAATGAAACCATGAGTGTACCTGAAAATTTTGATGAGCTATGTAAAATGTTCGATTCCATTGAATCAGGTAGTAGCCACCAGCTCATAAAATTCATGGACGAGGCGGAGTATAAATATAAAACAGGAATTGAAAATCTAGTATACAAACCCGGACTTTCCCTTGCAGAATTCGCTGACATAGATTTAATAAAAGGTGCTTTTAGGTTGCAGGTATTTTCTTCATTTAGTAAGCATGTTAGAAAATATTTTTCTAACACTAAGCTTATCGCGCTAATGGAATTCCCTGTATTGTTTCTTGGGGCAATGCCTCAGGATACCCCAGCATTATACAGCCTAATGAATTATGCCGGCCTTAAATTAGGGACATGGTACCCTATTGGGGGATTTTCAAAAGTTATTGATGCCATGATATTGGTAGCCGAAAAAAACGGAGCCCATTTTCACTTAAATGCGCCAGTTGAACAAATTGAAATTGAAAACAACAGAGCAAAAAATATACTTGTAAATGGAGAATCAATTGATTTCGATGCCGTTATTGCATCAGCCGACTATCATCATGTTGAAAGTAAATTATTAAAACCTGAATATAGAAACTACGACGAAAAGTACTGGGAGAAAAAGACATTTGCTCCATCCTGCCTAATTTTCTACCTAGGAATTAATAAAAAAATCGAGTCGCTTAACCATCATACTTTATTTTTTGACGAGGATCTTTTTCAACATTCCATTGAAATATATAAACAACCTCAATGGCCTTCCAAACCACTTTTTTATGCATGTTGTCCGTCAAAGTCAGAAGATGGAGTAGCACCAAAAGGCCATGAAAACATCTTTTTATTAATGCCTATTGCTCCAGGCTTAATAGATTCTGAAGAGATGAGAGAAAAATATTTCAATATCATGATCAATCGCCTGCAAAAACAAACCGGCCAAGATATTATGCCTTATATCGATTTCAAAAAAAGTTATTGTGTAAATGATTTTATCTTCGATTATAACTCCTACAAAGGAAACGCCTATGGCTTAGCAAACACCTTGATGCAAACCGCACTATTGAAACCAAAATTAAAAAACAAAAAAGTTAATAATCTTTTTTATACCGGTCAGTTAACGGTTCCAGGCCCTGGCGTGCCACCATCAATAATATCAGGCAAAGTTGTTGCAGACGAATTACTAAAACATTTAAAAAAAAGAAATTATGAAGCCGCTTTTTGATAATGTGTCTGTTCAATGCAGCATACTTACCACACGAGCATATAGTACCAGTTTTTCATTGGGAATATATTTTCTAAGCAATAATTTAAGAAATCCAATCTATTCTATTTATGGGTTTGTCCGTTTTGCAGATGAAATTGTAGACAGTTTTGAGGGATATGACAAAAAGTACTTGTTAGATAAGTTTAAAAAAGACACTTTCGAAGCCATAGAGACTAGAATATCTTTAAACCCAATACTTAATGCATTTCAGAATACTGTTAACAAATACAATATAGGATTAGAGTTAATCGAAACTTTTTTGGACAGCATGGAAATGGATCTGGATAAAAAAAAATACACAAAAGATAAATATGAAAAATACATATTAGGTTCAGCAGAAGTAGTTGGTTTAATGTGTCTTCATGTTTTCACAGAAGGTAAGAAGGACAAATTTGAAGAATTAAAACCTGCAGCTATGAAGCTCGGAGCTGCTTTTCAAAAAGTGAATTTTTTAAGAGATCTCAAGGCAGATTACCAAAATTTAGGCAGAACTTATTTCCCTAATGTTGACATGACTCAGTTCACAGCAATTGAAAAATGTCAAATTGAATCGGAAATTGAGGAGGATTTTAAACACGCACTCATAGGTATTAAAAAACTGCCTGCTTCATCCAAAGGAGGTGTTTATCTTGCCTATGTATACTATAACTCATTATTTAAAAAAATAACCAAGGTACCTGCAGAACGCGTTTTAACAGAAAGAATAAGAATTAGTAATGGCAAAAAATTCGGATTAATGCTGAATAGCATGCTTCAATACAAAATGAATTTAATATGAGTAAACTGTTTATCATACTAATTATGTTAAGTAGTAATAATGCTTTCTTAAATTCCCCATCAGAAAAAGAAGTAAGGGATCTTTATAAAAAAGCAGCAAATCAAGAGACTGCCTGTAAGGATTTAATTGCACTACTTGAGCCCTATACCGAAAAAAACAATGTCGTTTTAGCAGGCTATAAAGCATGCGCAACAATGATGATGGCTAACTATGTTTTTTTTCCTATCAATAAACTTCAAAAATTCTCCGAAGGAAAAGAATTGCTTGAAAAGTCAATAAGTCAGAATCCTTATAATATAGAAGTTCGTTTTCTCCGATTCACGGTTCAAACGAGCTCTCCTTCCTTTTTAGGTTACAATAAATCAATAGAATCTGATAAAGTCTTTCTTATAAATTCTTTATCAAAAATGAATAGTTCAGATTTAAAAAAAATGATAATCTCATTTCTTTCAGAGTCTTCTTATGTAAATTCCAATGAAAAAAAACAAATAAAATCATGAAGGAATTTTTGATTCTTGTAGATGAAAACGATCAGCCATTGGGAAAGGAAGAAAAATTAAAGGTTCACCAATTGGGCTTATTACATCGAGCTTTTTCTGTATTTATATTTAATAATAAGGGTCAGATGCTCCTTCAGCAGCGAGCTGATGAAAAGTATCATTCTCACGGGTTATGGACCAATACCTGCTGCAGTCACCCTAATTATGGTGAGCAAACCCAAGATGCCATAAAAAGAAGACTTCCGCAAGAGATGGGAATGCATTGTGAAGCAAATTTTGCCTTCACCTTTAAATATAAGGTGAATTTCAGTAACGGCCTTACTGAGCATGAATTTGATCACGTATACATTGGAATAAGTGATACCTTGCCAAATCCAGAAAAATCGGAGGTTAAAGACTGGAGATATGCCACAATAGCTGATTTAGAAAAAGACATTCTCCTGAATCCGGATTTATATACTGAATGGATGAAAATATGTTTAC
>CANHPJ010000164.1 GCA_947462515.1 Bacteroidota bacterium
AAATTATTCTGCCTACTCCGATACCGGTGTTTTTTCTCTTTATCTGGGAACAGACAATAAATATTTAGACAAAACTATTTCATTGGTAAAACAGGAGTTAAAAAAATTACGCGACAAAAAACTAGGTATTAGTCAGCTACAGAGCGCAAAGAAGCAAATAATAGGACAACTGGCATTATCTGAGGAGAGTAAGTCGGGCACCATGCTCGCACTTGGAAAAAGCCTTCTGCTGCTGAATAAAGTTGAAACCCTCCCGGAAATCTATTCAAAGATAGAATCTTTAACATCGGATGATTTATTGGAAATTGCAAACGAAATTTTCGATGAAAATCAACTCAGCAGCCTTGTCTTGATTGGGAAATAAATTAATTCTAAACCTTCAACTTATAACTACACTACTTACCTGTAGCCAAAACGCATGTTTTACAACTACAGATAAACACTATCCATTACTCGGTTTTCTTTTAAAATTCTTTGATTTCTTTTTTTGTTTGAAAAACTTCTTTTTCTGTGGTTCATAACTAGGACACAATCCAAAATGCTCAGGAACCGTGGCTTTGAAAATTTCCTTTCCAATTAATTCTTCAATTATCAAAAATTTACCTTGCTCCTTTTCACTTATCAAAGTATAGGCAATTCCATTTGATTCGGCTCGAGCTGTTCTTCCAATTCGATGAATATAATCTTCCCCATCATGTGGAACATCAAAATTGATTACCAGATCAATATCTTCAATATCTATTCCACGAGATAAGATATCGGTAGCAACTAATATATTTAACTTGTTGTTTCTAAAATTCAACAAAATCTCCTCTCTGGTCTTTTGATCCAAATCCGATTGAATATCCTGTGCCAAAAACTTTGACTTTTTAAGTTCTTGCGTTAAGAGCTTCACATTAACTTTGGTAGAGCAAAAAACGATGACTTTTTGAAGCGATTTTTCAGCAAGAATGTGTTTAACAAGAGGAATTTTTTGATTTTCATACACCACAAAAGCTTCCTGAACAATTTTTTCGGCAGGTTTAGAAATAGCAAGACTGATTTCTAATGGATTTTTCAAGATTACTTTGGAGAGTTCCATAATCTTTTTAGGCATAGTAGCTGAAAAAAGCAGGTTTTGTCTTTTTTCAGGCATATAGGAAATTATCTTCATAATATCATGATAAAAACCTATATCTAACATCCTATCTGCCTCATCCAATATAAGATACTGTATATGCTCAAAACTTACATATTTCATATTTAAGTGAGCAATCAATCTTCCAGGGGTGGAAATCACCATATCGACACCTTCCTGTAAGGCTTGTTTTTCTCGCGAAAATGAAGCTCCGTCGCTGCCTCCATAGACTGCCACTGAACTTACATTGGTAAAATAAGAAAGCCCCTGCATAAGTTGATCTATCTGAATTACCAATTCTCTTGTTGGTACTAATATTAGGGCTTTAATATTGTCGTGTTGTTTTGAGGTAATAATGTTATGTATTACCGGCAGCAAAAAAGCAGCTGTTTTACCTGTTCCTGTTTGAGCAGAAACAATGATGTCCTTACCATTTAAAACAGCAGGTATGGCTTGTTGCTGAACAGGAGTGGCAACCTGATAACCAATAGAGTCAATGGCTTCAATTAAGCGCTCATCAAGAGCAAATTCCTTAAAATTCAAAATAATAAAATATAAGTTAATAGGGTAAATCTAATCATTTTTTTCTTCAAAAACCTTGAATACAAGGGTTTAAATAATTAATAAAACAACTCAAAATCATTTCATCTCATAAGTTCATTAAAAAATTGAATTCAATCATATCCCTCTTAACAAAGACACGGCGAAAAATAGAGGAAAGGGAACATTATGTGCAATACAATGCCACAAATTGTAGAAATGATTCCACCCTGAGTCGCAAAAAATCTGATGACAAATAGCCGCTTAATTTATTTTCAAGCTGGATATCAATTCATTAACAAATAATAACACCAGTTTGTTTCAAGGGCATAAAAATAGAACCGATCAAATAAGACTTTGTGAATGAAATTTCAAAGTAAAACTATTATGAATAATCCTACTCAAATGATAGAAACTGTTATAAAAGAAGAAAAAAAGATTTTTGGAGAAGCTAAAAGCCAAACAGTTGCTCCAGGTTGGCCAGGAATTCCTGCCAAATGGATAAATAGCGCTAAATCAGCCGTTGGAACGGCGGCAAATCCGGCCAGCAGAACCTGGTTCACAATAAGTAAAGGAATTATAACAGAAGTATACTACCCCAGAGTAGATCAGGCATGCACCAGAGACATGGAATTTATTGTCACCGACGGAAAAGATTTTTTCTCGGAAGAAAAAACTGACACAAATCATCATGTGGAATATATGGCGGATGGTGTTCCGGCAATTAAAATAATTAATACTTGTAAGCATGGAAATTATCAAATCGTTAAAGAAATAATTACCGATCCTAATTCTGCAAGCATACTGCAACGAGTAAACATTTATCCTTTGAAGAAAAAGCTGAAAGATTTAAAATTATTTGCTCTTATTTCGCCGCATCTGGGAAATACCGGTTCGGGTAATAATGCGTATGCAGGGAATCATAAAGGTAAAAACATGCTTTTTGCTGAGCACAAAGGATTAGCTCTTGCCATGTCATGTTCTGTAAACTGGAAAAAATGCTCTGTAGGCTTTGTTGGATTTTCTGACGGCTGGCAGGATTTAAACAAGCATAAACATATGGCATGGCAGTTTCAGCAGGCTGAAAACGGAAATGTGGCATTAATGGGTGAAGTTAATTTGAGTGAAGTTCCTGCAGATGGCTTTGTGGTTTCAATTTCATTTGGTAACAATATTGCTGAAGCTGGTCAGCGTGCTTTAGCCAGTTCATTTGACAATTTTGAAGATATAAAAGAAAACTTCATACAAGAATGGCAAAAATGGCAGGAAAATCTTTATTCAATCAAGGGTCTTAAAAAAGATACTATTACAGAATATTTGATAAGTGCCGCTGTACTTAAAACCCATGAATCTAAAAGAAAGACCGGCGGTTTAATAGCAAGCTTGTCTATTCCTTGGGGGGGAACAAAAGGCGATGAGGAATATGGAGGTTATCATTTGGTTTGGCCAAGAGACCTGGTTGAAATAGCTGGTGGACTTCTTGCAATCGGAGCATTTGAGGATACCAGGAAATCGATTGATTATTTAATGTTAACACAGGAATTTGATGGCCACTGGCCTCAAAACATGTGGTTAGATGGAACCGTTTATTGGGATGGTGTTCAAATGGATCAGACCGCTCTGCCAATATTACTAGTTGACCTGGCCAACAGAGAAGGTGCATTAAAACAAGGTGATTTATATCGCTATTGGCCTATGGTTCAAAAGGCCGCTCAATACATAGTTTGTAATGGCCCTAGAACACCTCAATGCAGATGGGAAGAAAATGCAGGCTACTCCGTATACACCATAGCAACCGAAATTGCAGCCTTGCTAGTGGCAGCTGAAATTGCCGATCATAATGACGAAAAATTCATGGCCAACTACCTTCGCGAGACAGCAGATTATTGGAATGGTAATATTGAAAAATGGACCTACGTGACTCAAACCAATCTATCAAAAAAAATCGGTGTTGATGGATATTACATCCGAATAGCTCCAAAAGAGATGTTTGATGAATCAATACCCGATGGAGATATTACACAAATCGTAAATCGTCTGGCAGGAGAAAACATGGTTTCTGCCAGGGAATTGATAAGCCCGGACGCAATAGCACTTGTAAGATTTGGATTAAGAAGCGCAAATGATCCAAAGATATTAAATACCCTAAAAGCCATAGATGCACTATTAAAAGCAGAAACCCCTGCCGGCGATTGCTGGTATAGATATAATGGTGACGGTTATGGAGAGCATAAAGATGGTTCGCCATTTAACGGAACAGGAATAGGAAGATTATGGCCACTGCTTGCCGGAGAAAGGGGTCATTACGAGGTTGCTGCCGGAAATATTTCCTATGCAATGGAATTACTAGACTCTATGGAAAAGTCAACCAATGAGGGTGGTATGATACCTGAACAAATTTGGGATAGCGAAGATATTCCTGAAAAAGACCTTTTTAAAGGAAAAGCAACTGGAGCTGCCATGCCACTTGCCTGGGCTCATGCGGAATATATTAAATTGTGCCGTTCAGTAAAAACAAAAAAGATATTTGATATGCCAACACAAACTTGGGAAAGGTATGTTCAAAATAAGCACGTATCGAACTTCGAGGTATTTAGATTTTCCGATAAAATAAAAACCATTCATCCGGGAAAAAAATTAAGGATTGAAACAATGGCCGATGCATCGATTAGATGGACATTTGATAATTGGAACGTGACTTACAATTCTCCGGTTAAAAATACCGAATTGGGAATATATTATGTTGATTTGGCCACAGAAAACATAAAACCCGGAAGCAAAATAGAGTTCACATTTTATTGGATTGATTCAGATAAATGGGAAAACGAAAATTTCGTAATCCTGGTAGATTAATGCAGTATCGTTATTTCAAGGTATTCATTCAAGACCAGATGATTATAAAAACAAATGACATGGAGTTTTATCTTCCATTTTAAACATAATTTTTGACTGCTTAATTACTTAAAAATCGAATTTTTAGAGATCCCGGATTTAAGATAAATTGCTACTGATTCGAATTATTAAATAATAAATTAAATGCTCCTGACTGATAAAAAAATACCAAAAATATTAATGCTTGGATGGGAATTCCCTCCTGTTATAAATGGTGGCTTGGGGGTGGCATGCCACGATTTAGCTATAGCTATGGGGTCGTATGCTGATATTACAATGATAATACCCAAAGCAGATAAAAATCAAAGATTCGATAATATAAATCTTATTGGATTGAATAATATTGGTTCTGATTTTGCAAATTTAAATACAGAAGAAAAAACTGTTTTTTCGGATGAAAAAACAGTTTTTGTAAACTCTAATTTAAACCCTTATTATTTTGATGGTATTAAATATCTGGAGGAAGAAGAAGATTTTCATAAAATAAACCTGAAAGACAACCTAAGTGATTTTTG
>CANHPJ010000165.1 GCA_947462515.1 Bacteroidota bacterium
GTAGCTGATAAGCTCTTTTACCTTTTCAATTTTTATTTGAATGATATATTTTTCCAATGTAACATTGGTTTTTTCAGAAAACACCTTGCTAAGGTGAGCATATGGCAGTTCAAACTTTTCGCTTAAAAAGTCGGAGTTTCGAATTAAAGAATTGGTATTATTACCAAAGTAGATCAATTGAACGATAGCTATTTTGATTTGCTCCACCAATTGGGCATCTTTGTCGGTGAGGATGGCAAAACCGTTTCTTTTTAAAATATCCCCAATACCATCCATTGTTATTACCTGTGCATTATAGCTTATTTCTGCATGCCCCAGATCGATGTTGTGAACCTGAATAAAACCTGTTCTTATAAATTCTTCCCTAATAACACGAATGCATCTATCACAAACCATATTTTTGATATGGATTATGGAGCGATTGGTATTTAGTGTATTAGGTTGCATAATTAAGAATAATGGATATTAAGAGTACACCATTTGTTATTTTAAAAGAATCAAGAGAATCTTATTTTTAGTTTTTGAATGAATTGATATTTATTTCGTAATAGTTCCAATTGACTTCACCCCATTTTTCTTCTTGTACAAAAGAGAAACCAAGTTTTTCGAGCACTTTTAATGAAGCCAAATTATCCGGTGTAGACCAGGCTATTATTGAGTTTATTTTCAAATCATTAAAAGCATAATTTAATGCGGCTTTAGATGCCTCAGTGGCGAAACCCTTATGCCATTGATCTTTTAAAAAAGCGTATGACAAAGCAATTTTATTTAATGATTGATAGTATTTAAAACCGCACAAGCCAACAAACTGATTAGTTTGCTTATTAATAACAATCCATTTCCCAAAGCCAAATTGTTTATATAAGTGCTGATTTATATCTATAATAGTTTTTATTTGAGCTAAATCAGAGACTAAAACATCTTCTGTATATTTCACAATGTTAAGATCACTCAAAAGGCAATACAATCCATCGCTATGTTCTAGCGACATTTTTTTTAAAAACAACCGCTCTGTTTCAAGAGTAAAAAAATCTATGTTTCGCATTAAAAAAGAAAACCTTAGGAAATATAACTAAGGTTTTCAAAATATCGATTTATGACAGGTTAATAAACAACTTCCTGAGTAAGTTTTCCATTTTCATCCCACATAATCCATTTCCCTGATTTACGTCCATCCTTATAGTTCATCTCAAAACGTTTAACTCCATTGATATCCCATACATGCCATGGGCCATCTTTTTTATCCATAGCATAATTTGCTACTGACAATTTATTTTGTTTTTCATCGTAAATAACCCATTCTCCATTTTTAAGTCCGTTTTTAAAACTCCTAGTTTCCTGAACGTTGCCATTTTCAAAATAAATTACGGTGGCACCATCCTGCTTACCCTTGACAAGACTTACATCCATTTTAATTTTACCATTAGGATAATGAATCTGAACATTGCCAGTTTTTCCTTCAGGGAAATTACTCTCCAGACTTTGAGCATTTACTGCAAAAGGCAGAGATAAAAACAGATATAAGATTATTTTTTTCATGGCGGTAAGGTATTAAAATATTAATAAGCCCGATAATTGTTTTTTTTAACGAACATAACTAAATAATGTTACTTTTTAACAGAAATGAATAAATAAAAAAAGGCCGTCCTAATCAGGACGGCCTTTCAATAATGTTAATCAATGTTATTTTCCAGACAAAAGTTTAATTTGAAGTTTGTTATCTAAACCCATTTTCACTTCTACTTTTTCCATAACTGCTTCCTCGTAAGAGATGTATTTTGCTTTAACGTTGTAAACACCCGGCTTAAGACCTTTTACTTCGAAATTACCCGACAAATCGGAATAAGCATTAGTATTTTCAAATTGAATTAATACACCTGATAAAGCTTCGTTAGAAGTTGCATCAACAACAGTTCCATTAACTACAGTTTCTGTAGCTGATTCTGTGTTTTTAGCGGCAGGAGTTTCTCCGGCTTTGTTAGCATAACTAAATTGAACTATTGATAAAATGGCTAAAATAACAAGAGCTGATTTTTTCATTTTTTTTTGTTTTGTTTAAATTATTAATGCAAAAGTAGCACCTATTTTTGAGTCAGAAATTATCAGTATATTTTATTTAAGTTAAGTTAATGTTAACAATTTGTGATTGCTCATTTAACAGCGAATTAATACGCAAACAATTCTTCCATTTTAGCAGCCACTTTATCGGTGTTTGGCAACATGGTAAATTCTAAAGTAGAATTTAATGGTATTGCCGGCAAATTCTCCGAGCCAATAATTTCAACAGGGGCATCAAGATATTTAAAGCAAACTTTTTGAATTCTTCCAGCGATAGACTGGGCAAAAGAGTTAGAAATGGTTTCCTCAGTTAGCACGATGCATTTACCATGTTTTTTTACGGAGTTAAATATTGCCTCCTCATCCAATGGATTGAGAGAACGCAAATCGATTACCTCTACCCTATCCTTGAAATTTTTAGCTGCATTTTTGGCCCAGTAAACACCCATACCGTATGTAATTACAGTGATTGTATTACCTTTTAAAACCTCCTTTTCAGAAGCTTCCAAAGCAATGCGTGCTTTGCCTATTGGTATGATATAATCCTCGTCGGGCTCAATGGTTTTAGCCTCTTCAGTTCCTTTTATTTTAGACCAATAGAGACCTTTATGCTCCAACATAACCACGGGATTAGGATCATAATAGGCTGCTTTCATCAAGCCTTTTAAATCGGCACCGGTAGATGGGTAAACCACTTTGATACCTTTTATATTAAGTAATACAGATTCAACACTTGAAGAGTGATAAGGCCCTCCGCTTCCATAAGCTCCAATAGGAACTCTTATGATACAGCCAACAGGCCATTTTCCATTTGACAAATAACAAGAGCGACTCACCTCGGTAAACAATTGATTTAAGCCCGGCCATATATAATCGGCAAACTGAACCTCAACAATAGGTTTTAAACCAACAGCCGACATACCAACAGTACTTCCAACAATAAATGCCTCTTGAATTGGGGTATTAAACACCCTATCGTCGCCAAATTTTTGAGCCAGTGTAGCAGCCTCGCGAAACACTCCTCCTAGTCTTTTTCCTACATCCTGACCATACAACAAGCATTCCGGATGCTTGGCCATAAGCTCCTGAATGGCAAACAATGCACTATCGACCATTACTGTTGGTTCTTTACCAATTGGGGATCTATTTCCTTTTTCTTCGGTTATTGGTGTTGGGGCATAATCATGTTTGAACAAATCTTCCGGAGAAGGATCCTCAGCCAAAACTGCTCGATCAAATTCTGTTTTGATATGCACTTTTATTTCTTCTTCAATTCTTTTTAATTCAGCTAGTTGAAATCCTTCTGTGAACAAGTAACTTTTTAAAGCTGGAAAAGGATCGCGTTTTGCCTGTTCTTCCAAATCATCTCGATACCATTCTTTTCTAACACCAGAGGTGTGGTGATTTAAAAGTGGCACTTTGGCATGAATAAGAAAAGGGCGACGTTCTGTTCTAATTAATTCAATTACTTCTTTTATGGTTTGATAGCACTTTTTAAAATTGGTACCATCTATTGTTCTTACCTCAAGGCCTTTAAAACCTCTTGCGTATTCACTGGCATTTTGGGAACGAATTTCGGAAGCATGAGCAGAAATGTCCCACTCATTATCTTGCACCAGGTATAGAATTGGCAATTGTTTTAATACCGCCATTTGAAACGCTTCGGCAACCTCGCCTTCGGTAATGCATGCATCACCCAAGGAACATACTGCTATTGGTTTTTCAATTAATGGATTTTCATCCAAGCCCATCAATTCCTTATATTTTAAGCCCAATGCAACCCCTGTGGTAGGAATTGCCTGCATACCGGTAGCAGATGACTGGTGCGGAATTTTGGGCATGTCATCTCTTTTAAGACTAGGATGACTATAATAAGTTCTTCCTCCGGAAAAAGGATCATCTTTTTTTGCCAGCAACTGCAGCATAAGTTCGTATGGCGTGCAACCTATACCGAGCAAGATACTGTCATCGCGGTAATAGGCAGATAAATAATCCTGCGGTTTTAATTGCATACCAAGTGCCAGCTGAATGGCTTCGTGACCGCGCGAGGTGGCATGAACATATTTAGAGGCTACCTTAACATTTTCTTCATAAACCTCAGCCATTGATTTGGCAGTGCACATCAGCTCATAGGCTTTTTGCAATATCTCTTTTGTTAATTCAAAATTTTTATTGGTATCGTTCAAGTTGATTGCTTTGGGTTGAGTATACAATTCTGACATTTAAAATATGTTTTTAACGATAGTTTAGTTACGTTTAAAATATAAATACACCTGATTTTGGAAAGGGTGTAATAAATTCAAGACCTCTAAAAAGATTAAAAGCAAAGATACTACAATATTTTTTTAGGAGATTATTTAAAGAGAAGAAAAGATAAATTTATGGATATGTCCAGTTGAGGGATATTCAAAAGCATATTATACTTTCGAGATATGTAAAATATGATCTAGTAAAGAATAGATTAAATAAAAACACATAGGTAAATCTTATTTTGCAAACAATTTTAAATAGACGGAATTTTTTCTTGATTTATCTAATGGAACTTATGATTTTTATTAGCTATACTGTATTTGCAGCTTTAAACTACCATGTATAATTAATATTTATTGTTTGCATATAACTTTTGATTTTCTTCAAACAAAGTCTAAAAAAAAACCACGAACTAATTTCCGGCTAAAAAGCCATTGATATATTCATTTTGATATTTTACCCAGGCGGCCAATTTATTTTTAGCAATTTTAATCTGCTCTGGATTTTGATCTGCCAGGTTATTCATTTCCTGAGGATCGTTGTTTAGATCGAACATATAAAACTTGTCGGTGGAGGCATTGTAAAGATATTTGATATTATCTTGGCGATAACCGAACCAATAATCAGACCAGGGGGCGTAAAAATACACGCTATTATGTCTGGCATTATTAAAAAGGCTTTCACCTTGCCA
>CANHPJ010000166.1 GCA_947462515.1 Bacteroidota bacterium
GAAGGAAAAGCTTCTAAAGCTTATGGCAGAGGTGTTGATTATGTAGATTTTAATCCTGATAGAGTTGCCATGCAAGATGCGACTGCTCAGATGGCTCTATTGCAATTTATGCAGGCTGGAAGAGCACAGGTTGCAGTTCCTTCTACCGTTCACTGCGATCACTTGATTGAAGCTGAAAATGGTTCGAAAAAAGATCTTGACAAAGCAAATACCCAAAATAAAGAAGTATACGCTTTCCTTTCTTCTGTTTCTGATAAGTATGGTATTGGTTTCTGGAAACCGGGTGCTGGTATCATTCATCAGGTAGTACTTGAAAATTATGCTTTCCCTGGTGGCGTTATGATTGGTACCGATTCTCACACTGTTAACGCTGGTGGTTTGGGTATGATTGCTATTGGTGTTGGTGGGGCAGATGCTTGCGATGTTATGGCAGGTTTACCCTGGGAGCTAAAATTCCCTAAATTAATAGGTGTTAAGTTAACCGGTAAATTAAACGGTTGGACATCTGCAAAAGACGTTATTTTGAAAGTAGCCGGAATCCTTACCGTTAAAGGTGGTACCGGTGCTATTGTTGAATATTTTGGCGAAGGAGCAGATTCTCTTTCATGCACAGGTAAAGGAACCATCTGTAATATGGGCGCTGAAATTGGAGCTACCACTTCTGTTTTTGGTTACGATGCTAAAATGGCTGAATATTTAAGAGGTACCGAAAGAGCTGATATTGCTGCTGAGGCTGATAAAGTAAAACAACACCTAACAGGAGATCCTGAAGTATATGCTCATCCTGAAAAATATTTCGATCAGGTTATTGAAATCAACCTATCAGAACTGGAGCCACACATCAACGGCCCTTTTACTCCGGATTTAGCTTGGCCTCTTTCTAAATTTGCTGCTGCCATCAAAGAAAACAACTGGCCTGCGAAATTAGAAGTAGGTTTAATTGGTTCTTGTACCAACTCTTCATACGAAGATATCTCAAGAGCTGCCTCTATTGCAAAACAAGCAACCGATAAAAATTTAAAAGCTAAAGCTGAATTTACCATTACTCCCGGTTCAGAATTGGTAAGATATACTGTTGACCGTGATGGTTACCTGGATATTTTTGGTAATATGGGTGGTGTGGTTATGGCTAATGCTTGTGGGCCTTGTATTGGTCAATGGGCTAGACATACAGATGATCCTACTCGTAAAAACTCTATCATAACTTCTTTTAACAGAAACTTTGCTAAAAGAAACGATGGAAACCCAAATACCCACGCTTTTGTGGCTTCGCCAGAAATGGTTACCGCATACGCTATTTCAGGTGATTTATCTTTTAATCCTTTAACTGATTATTTAACCAACGAAAAAGGCGAAAAGGTAATGTTAGATGAGCCTAAAGGCATTGAAATGCCAGTTAAAGGTTTTGCTGTTGAAGATGCCGGTTACCAGGCTCCTGCTAAAGACGGAAGCAGCGTTAAAGTATTGGTTGATCCTAAATCTGACCGTTTACAGTTGCTTGATCCTTTTGCTGCCTGGGAAGGTGTTGATCTTAAAGGATTGAAACTGTTGATTAAAGCAAAAGGTAAATGTACAACCGACCATATTTCTATGGCTGGTCCTTGGTTGAAATACAGAGGGCATTTAGATAATATATCTAATAACATGTTAATTGGTGCTATCAATAATTTTAATGATAAATCTGATTCTGTAAAAAACCAATTAACCGGAGAATATGCCGGTGTTCCAGTTGTTCAAAGAGCTTATAAAGCAAAAGGAATTGGTTCGATAGTTGTTGGTGACGAAAATTACGGTGAAGGTTCTTCCCGTGAGCATGCTGCCATGGAGCCTCGTCATTTGGGTGTTCGTGCTATTTTGGTAAAATCTTTTGCCCGTATTCACGAAACTAACCTTAAAAAACAAGGTATGTTGGCCTTAACATTTGCTGATAAAAACGACTATGATAAAATTAAGGAAGATGATAATTTCGATATTTTAGGTTTAACATCATTTGCTCCAGGTGTTCCGCTTAGTTTGGCATTACACCATGCTGATGGTAGTTCAGAGGAAATTATGGTAAACCATACTTATAACGATAGTCAAATTACCTGGTTTAAAGCGGGTGGAGCTCTTAATATTATTCGTGCTCAAGTAACTGCTTAATTTAAATTAAGATTATAATTCTGAAAAGACCTGGCTTTAAAAACCGGGTCTTTTCTTTTTAGCCTTATATTTAAGATCATGAATTAACCGTCTTTGAATAAATCATAGAGATCTTATTGAAAAGACTTATCATATCACATTTATCCAAAACCAAATTCTCAAAAAAAGAAATAAAATGGAAATTTCTTATTTTATATATCATCTAGGACTGATTGCTCATCCCGAAGGAGGTTATTACAAAGAAACTTACCGAAGTAAGGAGTTAATTTCTGAATCTGCTCTTCCCAAAAGATTTAATGATGAAAGATGTTTTGGAACAGCCATTTATTTTTTGCTTGATAAAAACAATTTTTCTGCTTTTCATAAAATCAAGTCTGATGAGTTATGGCACTTTTATGCCGGCCATACCCTTGAAGTTATAGAAATAACCGAGCTGGGCGAGTTAAAAATTACCCCCATTGGGAATGATTTAAAGGCCGGTGAGGTATTTCAATATATGGTGCCTGCCAATACCTGGTTTGGATCTAGGGTAAAAGCAGGTGGCGAATACTCGCTGGTTGGCTGCACTGTCTCTCCTGGTTTTGATTTCGCCGATTTTGAAATGGTATCAAAAGATACCTTGCAAAATTCCTTTCCACAGCATAAATCTATAATAGCTGAACTTACCCGATTTTAATCTTTTTTTGAATGGCTAATAATTATATTTGTGCAATAAAATTCGAGAATAAATGAAATTTTTGATCATAAACGGCCCTAACTTAAATCTCCTAGGAAAACGCGAACCAGAAATATATGGTAATGAATCTTTCGAAGATTATTTATCTCATTTAAGAGTTCAAAATGCTTCTCATGAGATAGTATATTTTCAATCGAATGTAGAGGGTGAAATAATCAATAAGCTGCATGAATTTGGCTTTGACGTGGATGGAATAATTCTAAATGCTGCCGGCTATACTCATACCTCTGTTTCTATCGCCGATGCTGTTTTAGCCATTAAAACTCCCGTGGTAGAAGTTCATATTTCCAATATTTATGCCAGGGAAGAATACCGCCATACTACCTTAATTGGTAAAAATTGTAAAGGCATTGTTACCGGATTTGGTTTGGACTCCTACCGATTAGCTTTGATGTCATTTCTCTGAAAACTTCTTTAGGGGTGTTAATTTAAAATGGGATTTAGCTTTTACGATAAAATGGATTTTGTGATGAATCGATTTTTTTTGTAGAATTATAGTAAGTACTTGATTATTTTAAAATATACTAGAATGATAATTAATAGATTAGTTTTTTGTTTACTAGGATTATTTCAATTTCTAACGCTTTTTAATGGCTTTTCACAAACCATTAACGGTAAATTTCCGCTGCTTGCCAATAATCAAATAAAATTAGAGGGCTTTAACGGATTTAAAACCTATGCCATAGCCAATGCCAAGGTATCCGGAGATGGACGTTTTGTAATGAATTACAGCAAAACAGATTATGGCATAGGGTATTTAATTGCTGAAGATAAAAAGCCATTTTTTGTCATATTATGTGGTGAAGACATCGAAATAATAGGGGAGGCCTTTACTCAGGCTGAAACCATTAAGATATTAAAGGGAAAAGAAAATCAGCTTTTTTCACTTTATGCCGGTGCCCATCCTAAAAGAGAGCAAGCCTTGAGTGCTTGGTCGTATTTGGAAAAAATATATGCTCAAGATTCCCTCTTTTCCATCCACAAAACACCATGTGAAGCCATAAAAAATGAAAAACAACGCATCAAGACAGAGGATAAGGATTTTATAGATAAGCTAGATTCCAATACTTATGTGAGTTGGTTTTTACCTACCCGTAAATTGGTTAGTTCTGTATCAACTGTCGCGCAATATCGTGCCGAAGAAATTCCTTCAACCATCAATGCCTTTAGGCAAATGGATTATACCGACTCGAGATTATATAAAAGTGGTTTATTGAAAGATGCTATAGAAAATCATTTCTGGCTCATCGAAAATAGCGGGCGTCCTTTGGATTCTGTTTTTGTTGAAATGCAAACATCTATCGACTTCCTTGTAAAAAACTTAATTTCGGATGAGAAAAAATTAAATGAAATTACCGATTTTTTATTTGATTTGCTCGAAAGACATAGCTTGTTCAAGGCATCAGAATATTTGGCCCTCAAAGTTTTAAATGAGGTCAGTTGCACCATCGATGGTAATTTGGCAAAGCAACTGGAAACCTATCGTAAAATGAAAAAGGGAAGTATCGCTCCTGATATCAATTTTGCAGGATATTATACCATGCCGGGCAGTTTGATACCAGTATCGCCTAAAAAGCTTTCTGAAATTAAAAGTGAATATACCCTGGTAGTATTTGGTGCTAGCTGGTGTCCTAAATGCAAAGAGGAATTACCTCAAATTTCAAAATCATATACTTCCTGGAAATCTAATGGAGTGGAAGTTGTATTTGTATCGTTGGATGAGGAAAAATCTGCCTTTGAGGTTTTTGCAGGCAACTTTCCATTTTTCAGTATGTGTGATTATAAAAAATGGAATAGTCCTGTTGTTCAGGATTATTATGTCTTTGGAACACCAACCATGTTTTTGTTGAATAGCAAACGTGAAATTGTTTTAAGACCTAATTCGGTAAAGCAAATGGATACTTGGGTAGATTGGTATTTGGTGAAAGGAAATAATTGAATTTCGTTTGTTTAGATTTTTTTTACAAATTGCCATTTGAAATAAGGAACCATGGGGTTTGTTCTTTTTTTCATATCCAAAAAAAGAACCAAAAAAGTCTAGGCTTGGAAAGAATTCACAGCCTACGCTCAGAATCCTCGACAATGTTCGGCGATCTACTCCGCTTCGCC
>CANHPJ010000167.1 GCA_947462515.1 Bacteroidota bacterium
GATGCTGACCCTAATTCTGTAAGAATTTTAAAATCCATTTTACAACCTGAGTTTACATCCTCTTTTTCTGAAATAACAGGAAAAGCATCTATGTTCTCCAAAGGAAAAGGGTTATTGGGTAAAATTCCGTTTATCGGAAATTTGTTTTAATTAAATCTTTTAATAAAAAAATTGATATGAGCGAAAAAATAAAAATAGAAACCGTCAACAAAATATCACAGATTTATTCTGTTGACGTTCATTGCAATCCTTTGATTGTTGACGTAAGGTTAGATGTAGAAAAGAGCGTTTCGGCAACATCTGAAAAAATGCGTGACGAAGAGAGTGCAAAAGCTAATGCATACACTAAGGCAAAAGCCGAATATAAGGTCGATGTAATTGTGGATCCTTCTTTTGTTATTAGAATGTCCTATTCTAATCTATTCTTTGCTTTTATAGCTTTTATAACCTTTGGGCTTGTTAAGCTAGGGTTAAGATTTGTAGTCACCATAAGTGGTTATGCTGGTTATTATACAAATCCAAAAAGTTATTATGATCATCAAAAATTAGAACTATCAGATTTAGCCAATGCCATTGAAACGGCCTTTTCAAATACTCCAAAACTAACGTCTGATGAAAGAAAAGTAATTGAAAAGCTTCGAACAGATGAAATAAAAACGGATAGAATGTCTCCCAATGAACAGGAGATTTGGAAAAAGTATACAAAAATCCAAAATAAAACAGGTCAGGCACTAGCGTTCAAATCTATATTTTATCCTAATACGGATTTATCAGATTATGATCAATATGATACCACATCGGCAACAACAAGTCTTTTGAATCCTAAAAATAAAAGATCTAAATTGAATCTTAGTTTTCTAGCACCTGTTATCAAATTTGCAGTAGTTGCAGGAATATTATATACCACATTTATATACGCAAGCAACTACTATAAGAAGTGGAAAGGAAAAAAAGAGGCCGAACTTGCTGAAGTCGAAATGCACTCTGCTAATATTAATTATAATGTGCAATCTATTGAAAATGGTTTTTTAAATGTAACCAAAGGAAGTGTAGATTCGTTAAGTATATTAGCCTTAAAATGGGAATATAATGTAGAGGAATATCCTGATTCAGTTCAGAAATATGATAAAATTAGAGAAACCTTCTTGCAAAAATATTCATCGGAGTATATGCCAAAGGTTCTTGAAATGGAAGCCGCTAAAATAAAGCAGGATTTTATTGAAAACGTCTATTCCTACATCGGCAGCTTTAATGGCAGTTATGGTAGCAGCACACTCTTAATTACTATTGATAATATTAGTCCTAATCTGGAAGTAAAGGGATCTAACACATTTACATATATAGATGGAAGCAGTTACACCAGACCATTAGCAGGAAAAGTGATACTTTCTGAAAATGAAATTATGTTTGAATTAAACCAACCTAGTGAAATTAAGACTGACGGTGTATTTGTTTTTAGACATGATAAAAACATGTTAGAAGGAAAGTGGATTTCATATGATGCATCTCTACCACTAATGGAATTTTCACTTTACAAATATGAGAACTATTATGATTCTTATTAAATACTGTTCTATATGTATAGTGAAAAAATTGAAAAACTGATGATGTATGCCATCACAGATGGTATCATTACAGAAAAGGAAAGAGAATTATTACTAAAGAAAGCAGATGAAGAAGGAATAGATCTTGATGAATTTCAGATGGTCATTGAAGCCAAATTATATGAAAGACAGCAAGAGCTAGCAAATACCAATTGTTCAACCACTGCTCAACCAGAATTAAAATATTCTCCCAGTAAACCAAAATCTGAGGTTGAAAGGTGTCCTGCATGTAATGATATCTTGCAGCAGTTTAATGCCAGTTGTTCTTCTTGTGGTTATGAAATTAGGCAAGAGAATATAGATTCTGTTGTTAAAAGATTACTGTTGGAATTGTCAGAATTAGAAACTTCAAAAAAAAATATCGGAAATAGCGCTCTTTTGAGTGCTTTTTCCGATTCAAACACAGAAGGAGATTCGAATGTAAATGCCAAGTGCGAATTGATAAATAAATGTATAATACCAAATACTAAATTTGAAATTCTTTCTTTTTTATCTATTTCAATTCCATTGTCCCGTATCAAGCAGCAAAAGTCAAGCTGGAGTTTCTTAAACGGAGGAAATAGTTCGGAGGATAAACTTTCAACTGCTTGGAGAAAAAAAAGCGAGCAGGTAATTATTCAATGCCAATTTTCTATGCAAGCTGATAAGAAAGCGTATGAAAAAATCATGCAATTTTCAAAAGAACTGGAATTATAACAACTTGAAATTCAATTATTATGGGACTATTTGGAAATAAATCAGAAGGTGGTCTAATGGATGTAATCCGTTGTGATGAGCAAGAATATCTTGTTTGGAAATGGCGTCCTTCAGGAGAAGCAAACACAACAAAAAAAGAAAATGCCATTAGATATGGTAGTAGTTTAAGGGTGAAAGAGGGCGAGCTTGCTGTTTTTGTCTATCAACATAATGACGGGAATATGCAGGATTTTATTGTTGGACCAATAGACCAAACAATAAAAACCGCAAACTTCCCGGTTCTTGCAAGTATTGTAGGTTTGGCTTTTGGCGGTAATTCACCTTTCCAGGCAGAAATTTATTTTATAAATCTATCAGGTAACATTCAGGTAAAATTTGGTATACCTTTTTTCGATGTTTTTGATCCGCGTTTTTTAGATTTCGCCGTGCCTTTAGCTGCGCGAGGAACAATTACTTTTAATATTTCCGACTATAGAGGATTTATGAAATTAAACCGGTTAATCCACTTTGAGCTGGATGATTTCAGTAAACAAATTAAAGATGCTGTTACTAAATATATTAAGGGAGTAATAACGAATATTCCTATGGAAAAAGGAATTCCTGTGCTTCAAATGGAAAGGCATCTGCTAGAAATTAATGAAATGGTTGCTTTTCATTTAAAATCAAGACTTGCTGATGATTTTGGTGTAAACATGAAAGCCCTTGACCTTGCGGCAATTGAAGTTGATAAAGAAAGTCAAGGATATGCGGAATTAAGAAAAGTTACCGCAGAGCAAGCAACAAAAACAACTACTGCCCAAACCAATGTGAATATTAAAAATTTGGAAGACCTGCAAAACATAAATGCCAAAAACATGGAAGAAACATTGCAAATACAAAGAGACGAGGCACAAAGGGCACAGAAACTTCAAACTGAAACTAACTTTATTGGTACTCATGCTCTAAATCAACAAACAGATGTTCTTAAAACAGGAGCCGCAAGTTTAGGTAATATGGGCAATATGAATTCAACAGGAGATGCTAATGGGATGAATCCAGCAGGGATGATGACCAGCATGATGATGGGTGGAGCTATGGGTAACCAAATGGCAGGTATGATGAACCAAATGGGACAACATATGAATCAACAACAAAACACACCGCCACCACCGCCACAAATTCAATATAGTATTTCAGTAAATGGACAGACAGCAGGCCCATTTAATTGGCAACAATTACAACAAATGATTCAAAATTCACAGCTTACAAAAAACACTCATGTTTGGAAACAAGGGATGGCAGATTGGGAATTAGCAGGAAATGTTCAAGAACTTGCAAATTTGTTTGGAGCAGTTCCGCCACCACCGCCAGTTATTTAACCATTTAAATAGAACATGATGAATGACGATAGTTTTTTTTCGATTAACAGATTAGTGGAATTCGGAATGGGATTAGCTATTGCTCAACAAATGGTGAATACTATGAATGAGGCCATGACTAGTGTGCACATTCCAGGTTCTATGAATAAGAATCTAATACCATTACCACAATTTTATTACGCAATGATTGAAGGCAAGCAAGTTGGTCCATTTTCGGAACAAGAATTATCTCGCTTGATCGCAGAGAAAAAAATTTTAAAGGAGACTTATATTTGGAAACCTAGTTTACCAAAATGGGAAATAGCTGAAAATTTACCCGAAATATTAAAATTGGTGGCATTAACTCCTCCTCCATTTCAACAAAACATATAAAATTATGAAAATAAATTTTGTACAAGCCAGTATAGCCATAGCCTTAAGCTTACTTATCGCCTATGGATTGTATAGTTTTCAGGTTGGTGAAAACAAAATACTTTTAACCATAGGTAGTTTTGTGTTTATGGCAACTACCCTATTGCTTACAATAGGATCAAATTTTGAAACACCACGCACCACAACCAACATTAGAGTGGTATCAGGGATTTTTTTTGTAATTGCATTGATTGGCAATATCGGATTTTCATTTAGTAAGTTTTCTGTTCCAGTTTATATAATGACCAACGGGATTTTACTTTTGATTTTTATTTTAATTGCTTACTCAATAAATAAAGCAAAACAATAGCCAGCACTTTTGGTCAAGCAGATTTGCAGGTTGCACAATCTATCACAGAATCAAAATCTGTAAAAAACTTCATAACCAAACGCTACTAAACGAAACATTTTACAATTTTATTTTAAATTAAGGAGGTTAATTGACATTTTTCAAAACCTCTCCCAACAGGTTTCTCTGCGAAATTCTTGTAATGGTTTTGAATTATATGTAAAAATCACGCTTCATTGATTAGGAAAATAAAATCAGAAAAAATATAGGAACTATTTTGTCCATTAGGCCTAATAACAAATCAGGTAGTCCTTTTTTAATCGAACTTAGGTTAATTAGGTATCGTCATTAATTGAAGCCAGGGGCGAAGTTATTTCCTTTGATGGTAAAACTATTTGTGGGGCAAAAGTGAATGGTCGCTCGCCTAAAGCGGTCTAATCGGACTTTTTTCTGTAAAAGTCTACCTGTTTTTCTTTTTGAATGCAAATGGTTTTTTCACTTACTCGGGCAGAAATACCGGAAGAATCAGGCAAACTAAACACATTGCTTTCAAGTGTCTTTAAATCATAATTTATCATCTTACTAGCCTCAAAA
>CANHPJ010000168.1 GCA_947462515.1 Bacteroidota bacterium
CTTAAAGACTCCATGTGCATTGCTGACTTGAATATGGATTCTGCCATTGTTTTTGTCGGTGAAACACCTAAAAATCCAATTTTAAATCTTGAGGCTGATTCCATTTGCTTTGGAGAAAACTATAGCATAGACGTAATTGATCCTAAAAATGGAGAGAGCTATTATGTTTATTCCTCCGCCACCGAAAAAAAACCTTTGGGGAAATGCCCTTATACTTTTTCTCCATTTTTCAGCTCAGAATACTTTCTGGAAACCCAATCTTCATTGGGCTGTATCCAAAAAACACCAAGGACGGCATTCAGCTTAACATTACTTGATTTACCCGATGCACCTGAAATAAGCTCAAGCAGAACCTATTGCTATGGTGATTCCATCGATGACCTAACAGCAATTGCCAAGAATGGAGGGCTTTTATCCTGGTACAGAGACGATTCACTCAGCACTTTGCTGGATACAGGATTTACCCTTACACCTCTTAATTTGCCGGGAATCTTAAGTTACTATGTAACTGAAACAAAATATGGGTGCCGAGGCTCTTATAATTTAACAAATATTGAGATAAACCCTATTCCCGAAAAACCTGAAATAAAACTAAATGGAAATGAAATTTTCACCCTTACCGAGGCTCATGCCTATCAGTGGTATTTAAATGGAAATGAAATTAAGAATGCTAATTCAAAAAATCATATGGCTATCACAGATGGCAACTATAAATTAAAAATCACAGACGTCAAAGGATGTTATGCATTTTCAGACACCTTAAATTTAACTTTAGCATCTATTTTGGAACCGAAGAGCGATATTGAAATAAGCGTATATCCAAATCCTTTTAATGGAAAATTCACATTGGAAATTTCAAGGATTTTTTCTGACAAAGCCACCCTATCAATTACTGACTTGATGGGCAAGACGATATTGAACAAAGCAATTGAAAAAAAACCGGAATTGATAAAAATGGAAATGGACTTAAAAGAGGAATCTAAAGGAATATATTTCCTGAAATTTCAAGATGGGGAAACAATCATCTTAAGAAAAATCATAAACAATTAGAGCCATTGATAAAAAATCATTAATCCGCCTACGGAAGCATTTGTAGAAAGAGGCGGATTTCTTATTTTTATAAAAAAATATTTTTCTGAGTTGGTAATAAGACATGAACTGCTTTCAAACCATCCGCAGAAATTTTTAATTTGATAAACTACCATAAAAACAAATTTTAAAAGACCAATAACTTCAACAAAAATGAAAAACTGCGCACTTATTATATTTATGTTTTTATGCAGTTCAGTAGTTTTTTGTCAGTCATTAAATGACATGAGTTTTACAAAAAAATCAGCCATTGAAAAGACTATTAATGATAACAAACCACTTCACATCCTTTTAGAAGGAAACGTGGATTCCATTAAAAAAAACCTCAGCACTATTAATGGAATTATTAAATATACCTCAGGAAATATCTGTGCTGCAATAATTCCGAATCAAAGCATAATTAAATTAATAAATAATCATAAAAATTATGGCATTTCATCAATAGGCTACGATCCCGATCAGGGAATGGCTCTGAACGACATGGTTTCTTTAAACAACAATATTGATAGCGTTCATAAAGGTTTGGGCGGGTTGGTAAAAGGATACGATGGGACAGATGTAATTATAGGATTTATAGACACAGGAATTGACTTTAACCACCCCGATTTTAAAAACAACAATGGCAGCTCTCGCATACTATACATCTGGGATCAAAACTTTCCTCAATCATCAAAATCTCCAAAACCATATAATTATGGCTCCGAATGGACCTCACAAGACATAAACTCCTCCTTATGCACTCATGATGATGATGCAACTTATAACGGACACGGATCTCATGTAAGCGGAATAGCCTGTGGAAATGGAAGGGCAACCAATAACTTTTCCGGTGTTGCTCCTAAATCAGACATCATTATGGTAGCTTCCAATTTAACTGCACCTAACTGGTCCGAAACGGTAGCCGATGGTGTGCATTATATTTTCGCCAAAGCAGACGCATTAGGAAAACCCTGTGTGGTAAACATCAGCACAGGCACCATGAATGGCTCACACGATGCCAAAGACCTGCCAGCAAAGCTAATAGACAATCTTGTTTCAGAGAAAAACGGCAGAGCAGTTGTTTCTGCTGTTGGCAACTCCGGAAATTTGAAATTCCACCTCAGCTATAAAGTGAATGCCGACACCTCTTTCACCTGGTTTAACTATAATAATCTTTTGAGCATTAGAGACTATACCCCAAACGGAGGCATTTATTTTGAACTCTATGCAGACACTGCCGATTTAAATGGTGTGAATTTTTCTGTTGGCGTAGACAGAACAAATCCGTATTCAAGGTTTATGGCAACTAAATTTTTCAATATAAAAAATAGATTGAATAAAATAGTTTACGACACCTTAAAAAAAGAAAATGACGACCAAATTGCTTTGATAAGCACCTGGGCAGAAGAAAGACAAGGTGTATATATATTGCAAGTGCTCATAAACCCTGATTCTATTTCAGATTACAAATGGAGATTCTCTGCCGTGGGAAATGGGAAATTCGATATATGGTCCAATAAATCACTCATGGGGACCTCCGATATTGAAACCAATATTCCATCAAAGAACGATTTCCCGGAAATATTAAATTATCGCCTTCCCGACAACTATAAAACTACCTTAAGCAGTTGGGCTTGCTCTCAAAAAGTTATAACTGTTGGAAATTATGTGAACAAAAACTCCTACATCGACTTTAACGGTGCCTTACAAACATTACCGGAAACTCCCGGCGACATTGCCGGAAACAGCAGCATGGGGCCAACTCGTACTGGAGAGCTAAAACCGGAAATAACGGCAAGTGGCAGCAATGTTTATAGCTGTGGAAGACTGGCAACCTTAAAAAACTGGGAAAAGACAAATCCATCCAAACTGGCATATGGTGGCATGCATTATAAAAACGGAGGTTCCTCCATGGCTTCAGCAATAGTGAGTGGCATTGTTGCTTTGTATTTTCAAAAATGTCCCAACACCTCCTACATTGATGCTAAAAATGCAATTTTAAACACGGCTTACCAGGATAATTTCACCACAAAAACAACTAATTATACCTGGGGCTACGGAAAAATAAATGCTATGGCTGCGCTTCAGACTACTAATTTTAAGATTGACATTGCAAACAGTGGCAAAAATATTATTTGCAGCGGTGATAGCATTATTTTGTCTGGTCCATCTAGCTTCCAAAAATACAAATGGACTAATGGTGATTCTCTAAAGACTACCTTGATAAATAGCTCAGGTGATTACAATTTAATTGTGCAAAATGAAAAAGGATGTGAAAGCAAATCGCAGACAATTAAAATAACCGCAAATCCTAGTCCGGACAAACCACAAATAAGCCAAAGCGGAAATATTTTACTTGCTTCAAAAGGAAATTTCTACCAGTGGTATAAAGATTACCAAGCCATTAATAATGCAACTGAGCAGGTATATGAGGTAAAAGAAAATGGTGTTTTTACTGTAGAGGCAATTAATAATTATTTTTGCGGAACGATGTCTGACAATGTTATAATAAACAATACCAATGTTAAAGTCACGAACAGTCAGAGCAAAATTGAAGTTTTCCCTAATCCCTTTAAAACGAATTTCTTCATAGTATTATCAAAAGATCAGAATGCATTAAGCCGAGTAGAAGTAACAAATATAATAGGACAAACAATAATTACTCAAAGCAATTTATCCCCAGACAACATTATAAATCTAAATCTCGAAAATCAACCAAAAGGAGTTTATCTCTTGAAGTTGTTCAATCAGGAAAACCTTTCAGAGACAAGAAAACTCATTAAAGATTAAAGATTCCCGATAAAATTTACGTCAAGCAATTTCTTCGTTTATCAATAATAGTTTTTTCCTACCAGGTAATTTTGAACGTAATCTTTTACCCCCTGCTCAAGGCTATGAAAAGGAATATTATACCCGGCGTGAACCAACTTATTCATATTTGCCTCGGTAAAGTATTGGTATTTATCTCTAATATCTTCAGGAGTATCAACAAACTCAATATTGGCCTCTTTATTCAAGGCCGAAAAAGTATTGTTTACCAAATCAAGAAAAGTTCTTGCCTTACCTGAACCTAAATTATAAATGCCCGAAGCAGGTTTATTGTTCATTAAAAAACAACATACACTTGCAACATCTTTTACATAAACAAAATCTCTCAACTGCTCCCCATCCTTAAAATCAGGGTTATGAGAGCGAAACAATTTAACTTTACCCTTCTCTTGTATTTGATTAAAAGCATGGAAAATTACCGATGCCATTCTACCTTTATGGTATTCGTTGGGACCATAAACATTAAAAAACTTTAAGCCTGCCCAAAATGGAGGGGCATCTTTTTGTTTCAAAGCCCAAATGTCAAAATCATTTTTTGAATCTCCATATGGATTCAGCGGCTTCAACTTTTCTGATAAACCGTGATCATCATCATATCCAAATTCACCTAAACCATAGGTTGCTGCCGAGGAAGCATATACAAGGGGAATGTTAAACTGAATACATAAATTCCAGATTTCTTTACTGTAATTTAAATTCAAATCATCGAAAATAGCCTTATTAAATTCAGTGGTATCTGTTCTTGCTCCCAAATGAAAAACAAAATCTATCGCGCTGCTATTTTCCTTTATCCACTTGCTTAGCTCTCTCCTATCAATTTTTGCTTTAAACTCTTTCCCATGAAAATTTCTGTTTTTTTCGCTGTTGGAAAAGTCATCACTTAAAATAATATCTTTAAATCCCTCCTTGTTGAGTTTGCTAACCAAACAACTTGCTATAAATCCTGCAGAACCGGTTACTATTATCATACTATTTGTGTATTATTTTAAAGAAATAAATTTTGACCAAACGACGGGATTATTTCTTTCTCTTTGGCTAATTCAAATAA
>CANHPJ010000169.1 GCA_947462515.1 Bacteroidota bacterium
TAATTATTTTGGATTTAAAAGAAAAACAGGCTATTTTTGAAGAAGTATAATTTCAAAAAAATGATAGAAAGAGAGATAGAAAAACAAATCGAAAAGCGTTTATTTAAAGGTAAAGCTCTTTTAGTTTTCGGTCCTCGACAAGTTGGAAAGACAACTTCTATTCATGCTATACTTAAAAAAAATAATCAAAAGTGTTTATTCTTAAACGGAGATGAAGCAGATGTAAGGGAGTCTCTAGAAAACACAACTTCAACCAATTTGTCATTAATATTTGGGGAGAATAAAATTGTATTTATTGATGAAGCTCAACGAATTAATGGTATCGGAATAACGTTAAAGTTAATAACAGACGTATTAAAAGAGGTACAAGTAATAGCAACAGGCTCTTCAGCTTTTGATTTAGCCAACGAAACACAAGAACCGCTGACAGGAAGGAAATATGAATTTCAAATGTTACCCATTTCATTTCAAGAAATGGTCATTAAGCATGGGTTATTAGAGGAGAAAAGATTGTTAGAACAACGCATAATTTATGGTTATTATCCAGAAATTGTTGTGAAACCAAACGATGCAGTAGAAAATTTGAAATTGCTATCAAACAGCTATTTATACAAGGATTTACTCAATTTAGAACAAATTAAAAAGCCTGCTCTTTTAGGTAAAATTTTAAAAGCCTTAGCACTGCAAGTTGGCAGTGAAGTTTCTTATAATGAAATTAGCCAATTAGTGAATGGAGATTTTCATACCGTAGAAAAATACATTGATTTACTCGAAAAAGCTTTTGTTATTTTTACCATTCCGGCTTATAGCAAAAATGTAAGAAATGAAATTAAAAAAGGACGAAAAATCTATTTTTATGACAACGGGGTTCGAAATGCAATTATCAATAATTTCAATCCTTTAAGTTCACGATCTGACACGGGCGCCTTATGGGAAAATTTCCTTATCAGTGAACGAATGAAATATTTAAATTCTAATAAATTAGAGGCTTGGAAATATTTTTGGAGAACTACAGCCCAACAAGAGATTGATTATTTGGAAGAATTAGATGGTAAAATGACAGCCTACGAATTTAAATGGAATCCAAATAAAACGGTCAAATTCCCTAAAACATTTACAAATGCCTACCCCGAAGCTGAAGTGAAATTAATAACCCCAAAAAACTTCCAAGAATTTGTACTTGCATTAAAAAAATAAAAAGTCTTTTAAGAACAATTATAAATCTAAGCGATTTACCGAAAACACCATCCCACAAATGTGTAATAACATTAAATTCACAGGTATCTCTTCTTGTGAAAGCATTTGATATTATTGATATTGCGGGAAGGGTAGCTCACTCATTAACAACAAACACAATATCGTGAAGTATTTGATATGCATTCCTTTGATAAAGGAATGCATTTCTTAAAATCAATGGACGTTATTTCTTTAACTGAATAAAGCAATCGTATTAAAAATTAAGCCTCACACCAACATAATACCTCCTGCCCTGCATAGATGCGTAGGCATAGGAAGGGTCGAAAGTATATCCATTTGGATTGTTGATCTTGTCATCCACCTTTTTATCAAATGGGTCAAAAGGGCGCATGATCGGGTTTTTAGGCAAAAAGTTGAGCATATTCTTTGAGCCGACATAAAACTCTATTTTATTAACGAACAGTTTACTTAGTTGCACATTTACAATATTAAATGCGGTAGAATATTCCGGTCGATAATCATTAGGTAAAACCGGCAAACGCATAGAGCCGGTATAATTTCCTGAGACGTCTATTTTTAAGGATTTCTTATAATCAATGGCTCTACTAATCATATAGGTGCCGGTCCACAGAGGTGAAAAAAGCTGCCTAGATGATTTTTGAAGCGAATTGGAATTTTCAAAATTAACAACGTCGGTATAACATACTCCTAAGGAAAGTCTTGTTTTATTACCCGGCTCATAAGCCATTGAGAGAGCGGCTCCACGGCTAAAGGAATGACCTTTTAAATTATCGTAAATAATCAGATTGGGATCCGTGTCATAATCGGCCACTATTTTATTAGTGAAATGATAGTAAAACAAACTGGCATCCCACTCTATTACCGATGATTTTATAAATGGCATTTTATATACATAACTTAACATCGCATTATAGGATTTTTCCGGATTAATTTTTTCCATAAAAAGCACTTTTCTAGCCCCGGTAAGCGCCAAGTGATCTTCGGTAAAAACATTCACAATTCTAAAACCGGTTCCCGCATTTATTCTAAAAATATGATTGGCGTTTGGCGCATATTTGTAAGCCAATCGTGGTGAAGGAATAAGCTCATACACATTATTGTAATCAAGCCGGCCGCCAAGCAACAAAACATGTTTTTTCAAGCTGTCGAGTTTAATCTCGTTTTGAAGAAAAAGTCCGGTGGTATGCATCATTTGTGGCTCATTGGCATTTCCTAGCAAACTTGCTGTTGCAGGGGTATTATCATCAAACCATAGATTCTTATAACTTATACCAACAAGTAAATCATTTCGCCTAAAGCTTTTTTGCCAATATGTTTGAATAAAGCCGGTGCTTTGCTTGGCCATAAAAGGATTTAAACCATAATATGAATTTTGATCATGAAAGTTATACGACAATTGCGAGTAAATGTCTTTATTGAATTTCCACTGATGCTTGGCAATAAGCTCTGCCCTTTTTGTTTTAATACTTTCCGCATAAACAGAATCTGTTCCTCTAAAAGTTTCGTTCCAGGTGGTTTGTCCACCCCACCTATCTTCTAAAATGCCCCTTAGCGCTATTGAACTTACCAGACCATTTTCTCTTTCAAAATCAATTTTGTTAAAAGCGCTTATTCTTTTTTGAATGGCAATATCCGTAAAGCCATCAAAATTATTGTCAATTTTTTGGTTATACCAGTAGGCATTAATACCGCTAAGCATAGCTGTTTTGGAATTTAACTTGGATTTGAAACTAAAATCCATATTCTGCTCTCTCCAAGAACTTATATAATAGTCGGCAAAAATTTTATTTTCATCGTGACAGGCATCTTTGGTAATGACATTTATTACACCACCCATGGCTTCAGAACCATAAAGCGCAGCAGCAGGGCCTTTAACCACTTCGAGCCGGCTAATCATACCTGTTGGTATACCCATTAAACCATAAACAGACGACAAACCACTCACAATGGGCATACCATCTATCAATACCAGCGTATACGGGCCACTTAAACCATTTATTCTTATTTCGCCGGTATTACATACATTGCATGCGGCTTGAGGTTTAACACCATTGACCATGGCTGTAGCTTCAAATAAATTTGGAGTACTTGTTTTCTGAAAAAGCTTGGCGCTAATAACATCAATACTTACAGGACTTTCATCTTTAGAGGTTTCGCGAAGAGTACCAGTAACAACAAATTCATTTAGGTTTTTGGCGTTTTGCTTTAAACGAATTGTCAATTCGAGGTTTGCACCTGATAAAACTACTGAAGTATCGAAGGTATGATAACCAACATTGGAACATGTGATTTTATAGGCGGCCTCTGGAAGATTTTCAAATTTAAAATTGCCCTTAAAATCGGCTGTTACTCCTTTTTTTAAACCAGGTAAATAGATGTTCGCAAAGGGAATAGGAGCTTTGCCGTCGGTAACTATGCCAGAGAGGGTATTTTGAGCATTAGCTTTAACGATGAGAGAAAAAAACAGAAAAAAAACAATGTTTTTCATTTATTAAAACTGCCGGTAAACTTCATTAATCTTTAAATCAGAATTAATCTAAACAAATGTTATGCTGATTTGAGGAGCAATATTTGCATGATGTTTTTTCAAAAATTAAGACTTGCAAAACTAATGTATTTATTTTCCGGAATTATTAATTATGCTGTTTTTTTGAGTTAACCTGTTTAATGATTCAACTAATTGAGCTGAAAAATCAATCTAAAAAAATTAGTTTTACTAAATAAATATTTCTATACCTTTAAACTTTAATTTATTAATGCAAAAAATTCGCTCCTATATCTCATTGCTTTTATTAGCTGTAATGCTTTTTCCATTAATGGAAAAGGTATCACATCAATTAGAGCATGTAGATGAAAATCACTGCGGAAAAAAAGAATTGCATTTTTGTGCCCAGGAACACAGTTGTAAAATTTGCGATTATGTGTTTTCAAGCACTGATGAGCCTTTGGCATATCATTATGAAATAAAAGCAAAGACAAAAGTTGTCACTTTTGAATTTAAAAAAGTTACATCTTCAATTACTTCCTCACCAAATTCAAGTTACCCTCTAAGAGGGCCCCCTGTTGTTTAAAAAGCTTTGTTCTTTTTCGTTTCTTTCTAACTCATTTTCAGGTGGTATTCGTTGAATATCAACTGTTTATGCATTTTATTAATCCTTTCTTTTTAAATACATGAAGCATTTTGTTTTTGCTTTAACGCTGCTGTTTAGTTGTATCATGTCGTTTGCTCAAGGCAATAAAACTTGCCTTAGCTCCTTAAGTGGACAAATATTGGATGAGCATGATAAAACAGCTCTTGAGTTTGCCTCTATAATAATTGTAGAAATCAATGCCGGTGTCACTTCTGATATAAATGGAAATTATACAATCAATAATCTTTGTGATGGAATTTATACCGTAAAAATATCCCATGTTGGATGCGAGCCGGTAGAAAAAAAGGTAAAAATTTCTGGGAAAACCATTATAAATTTTTATACCGAACACCATGCCGAGCTGCTGAAAACCATTGCTATAGTTGGAGAAAAACAAAAAGAACAAACTACCCAAACTCAAAACACGGTTACCGAAGAAAAATTTAACCAAGCCAAAGGACAGTCGCTTGGTGATGCGTTAAAAAGCATTACCGGTGTTAACACCCTAAGTACAGGTAGCTCCATATCAAAGCCAATTATTCATGGTATGCAGAGCAATAGGATTTTGATATTGAACAATGGCA
>CANHPJ010000170.1 GCA_947462515.1 Bacteroidota bacterium
ACTAAAGTTGGAACAGTTGCCGGTTGTATGGTATTAGATGGAAAAATAACAAGAAATACTAAAGTTCGTATTATTCGTGATGGTATAGTTGTTTATTCCGGTGACTTAGGGTCTCTTAAACGTTTCAAGGATGATGTTAAAGAAGTTCAAGCTGGTTATGAGTGCGGATTAAATATTAACAACTATAATGATATAAAAGTTGGGGATATTATTGAAGGATATGAAATGGTCGAAATAAAGAAAAAATAAAAGCTTACTAAACAAAAAAACCAGATTTAAATCTGGTTTTTTTGTTTAGTACTATTAAGATTCGCCTTTTTAACATTGTTAAATTATTTAGATCACTTGCTTGTAATCCTTGCTCTAACATGTGTTTATTATTTATGCCAACTTCTTAAATGCCTGAAATTTCAACATTAATGATTTCTCTTAAAGCTTATAGAGAATCAATCTAATTTTGGTAAACTAATATTGTCTTTTACAATGAATGAACTTGGGAATTCAGACTTTATCTCTTTATAAAACTTATATGCTTCCAACTTCGTTCTATAGTCCCCAACTCGAACTTTAAAGTTTGGGGCTTGCCATATTTCATAAGCACCTGTATTGGGATACTTAGTAAGGAATTTGGTGCGAACATCATTAACCATCTTTCTTGAATTGTTTCCTGAAGCGAAATATATTTGAACCCGATAACCTTCGATAGTCGGGTTTGATTCATTAATTGTTATTTTAGAATTCATCAACTTATTAATTCGCTCATCGCATATTATTTCATTCGAATCCTTATTTTTTGTAACTGTTTGATTACTTATTTTTTCAACAAATGACTTTTCTTGAGCTAATAATATAGTATTAGTAAATAAAGATATTGTTACAATAAATAATATTCCTTTCGTTGACATCTGCTCGTTTATTTTCCACAAAGTTAAAATATTTTTCTTTCTTTTTTGTTTTAAGCATGTCTAGGTGTTTTTTGTTTTTAATTTATTGTAAAACAATGTTTTATGATATTTTTTTTATTTTTTATTTTTTATTTTTTTTAAAATTAAACTTTTTTTACTGCTGTTTTTGATTTCGGTTATTTAGAATTGGTATAAATTACCATGTTTTTCTAATTTTTTATCACTCATATGTTTTAAACAAATGTTAATATTTTAAATTTGCCATCCAATGAGGTCTATTCAACTCATTGTTTTGATCAAGAATTACAATAAAAATCAACATATTTAGGTTATGACAAAGAAGATTAATATGGCAAACGGTACAATGAGGTTATCCACATTGCTTTTCCTATTAGCAGTCTTATTTAATTTATCAAATGCTTACGCCCAACCCGATGGGAAAAAGCTGTTTAAGTCAAATTGCTCCTCCTGTCATGCTGCCTCTACAGCTAAACTGGTGGGCCCTGGACTACAAGATGTAACCAAAAGATGGACAGATAAATCTAAACTTTATGCTTGGATTAAAAATTCACCTGAATTTTTAAAAACTGGGGATGCATATGCTAATAAGCTGTATGAAGATTATAATAAATCACCAATGTCTATTTTCCCTGATTTAAAAGACGAGGAAATTGATGCAATTATAGCTTATGTAGATAAGGGTGGTGATGCTGCTGCTGCTGCTCCAGCTGCTGGTGCTACAGGTGATGCAGCAGCCCCTGTGGTTGAGAAAGAATCTAATACTACTTTTTATATCCTAATCGGATTAGCTGTAGCTTTCTTGATTTTGTTTGCTGTACTGAGAGGTGTAAATAAATCATTAAAGAAAATTGCTAATGAAAAGAAAGGTCTTCCCGAAGATGAGGAATTAACTGCTGGTCAATCTGTTAAGCGTTTTATGCGTAACAACAAATTTTTAGTAATAATAATTATTATTCTTCTTGTTGTTGCCGGTTTAAAAGATACTTTTACTTCCCTTATGTCTGTAGGTGTTTATGAAGGTTATGCACCAGAACAACCCATTAACTTTTCTCATAAAATCCATGCCGGAGACAATAAAATCAATTGTGTTTATTGCCACTCTGCCTCTGAAAAAAGTCGTAACGCAGGTATCCCTTCAGCAAACGTTTGTATGAATTGTCATAAGGCAATCTCCAAAGGAGCAATAGCTGGTGAAACCGAAATTGCCAAAATTTATAAAGCATTGGATTACGATCCTGCTACCCAAACATATGGTAACAATCCAACCCCAATTAAATGGATTAAAGTACATAATTTACCTGATTTAGCCTATTTCAACCATTCTCAACATGTGGTTGTTGGGGGTGTTGAATGCCAAAGTTGTCACGGTGAAGTTGAAAAAATGGATGTGATCAAACAAAATGCTCCATTAACTATGGGCTGGTGTATTGATTGTCACCGTAAAACGGAAGTGAAAATGGATGGTGGATACTACAAAGAAATTCACAGCAGACTTACAGATGACTTGAAAAAGAAATTTGCTAAAGATAAGAAAGTTACTGTTGAAGAGTTAGGTGGGTTAGAATGTGCCAAATGCCACTATTAATTAAAACAAAAATAAGGTTATACCGCTTAAAAAGCATATTTTAAAAATATGGGAACGAATAAAAAGTACTGGAAAAGTTTAGAACATTTAAACGAAGATCCAAACCTTGTTAAGTCTGCTCAAAATGAATTTGGGGAAGAAATTCCTGTAGACGTATTTCTAAGTGATAAAAAACTTAGTGATTCTGCCACGCCGCGAAGAGACTTTTTGAAGTTTTTGGGATTTAGTGTTACTGCCGCTTCTTTAGCTGCCTGCGAAACTCCTGTTATTAAAGCTATTCCATACCTTAATAAGCCGGAGGAGATCACTCCCGGAGTGGCTAATTTTTATGCCTCTACTTTTTATGATGGCGTTGATTATGCTAATGTATTGGTTAAAACTCGTGAGGGCAGACCTATTCATGTATTAGGTAACAAACTTTCTGGTTTTTCCAACGGTGCTGTTAACTCTAGAGTTAATTCATCTGTTCTCTCATTATATGACTCTGCTAGAATCACAGCTCCTATGGCTAATGGCTCTGCCTCATCCTGGAGTACCGTTGATAAAGAAATTAAAGCAGAGTTAGAAAAAATTGCCGCTGCAGGTGGGCAAATCCGAATTTTATCTAATTCAATAATTAGTCCATCTACAAAACAAGTTTTAGCTGATTTTACTGCTAAATATACTAATGTTAAGCAAGTTACTTTTGATTCTGTTTCTTACGCTGGTATTAAAAAAGCTAACGAAGATTCTTTTGGTAAATCGGTAGTGCCTACTTATAACTTCGATAAAGCAAAAGTTATAGTAAGCATTTCTGCTGATTTCTTATCTGGTTGGTTAAATGCTATAGAATATGCGGGTGCCTATGCTAAAGGGAGAAATCCTGAAAATGCTTGGATGTCCAAACATTACCAATTCGAATCAAATTTATCATTGACTGGTAGTAATGCAGATGTTCGTGTCCCAGTTAAGCCTTCCGAACAAGGTAAAATAGCTATGGCATTGTATAATGCTATTGCTTCAAATACTGGTGCTGCTTCTGTTGCAAAGGTTTCTTTACCATATGAAGAAAAGATTGCTAAAGTGGCCAAAGATCTTCTTGCTAACAAAGGTAATTCACTGGTAGTTGCAGGTTCGAATGATTCTTCCATTCAAGTTTTAGTTAATGCCATTAATTTCTTGCTTGGAAATTATGGTAATACAATAGATATAGAGAATTCCCTGAATACCAAACAAAGTAATGATGTTGAAGTTGCTGATTTGGTAAAAGAAATGAATGCAGGTAAGGTTTCTGCCCTTTTTATTTATGGTGTAAATCCTGTATATTCTTTATCCAATGGTAGTGAATTTGCTGCTGCTCTTGGTAAAGTTAAGTTATCAGTTTCTTTTGCTGATAGAGCTGACGAAACTGCATCTTTGGTTAAATATATTACTCCTGACCACCATTATTTAGAATCTTGGAATGATTTTAACCCAAGAAAAAACTTTCATTCCTTAAGTCAGCCTGCAATTTCTCCTTTGTTTAAAACCAGACAAGCTCAAGATAGTTTGTTGAAATGGTGCGGAGTAGAAGGTGACTATTATACTTATTTGAAAAATAATTGGAATAAAACTATATTCCCACTTCAATCTAAAGAGCTTTTATTTGAGTCTTTTTGGAATAGAAGCTTACATGATGGATTCGTTGATCTTGGCTTATCTCCTAATACTCCTTTAACATTTTCTGGTGATGTAAATTCTTCTTCCCAAAAAATTAATGCTGTTAAAGCAGGTGCTGTAGAGCTTTCATTATATGTAAAGGCTGGTTTAGGTGATGGTACCCATGCTAATAACCCATGGTTGCAGGAATTACCTGATCCTATATCCAAAGTTACTTGGGACAACTATGTTACCATGTCACCTAAACAAATGGAGGATGAGAATTGGCATTTTAGTCTACTTGAAAGGGGAGATTACCATGCTAATATGGTTAGTGTTTCAATTAATGGAGCACAAGCAATTAAACTTCCGGTTGTTCCTCAACCTGGCCAAGCCTATGGAACTATTGGTATTGCTTTAGGTTATGGTAGAACAAAATCAGGTAAGGCTGCCGATAATGTTGGTCAAAATGCTTTTCCTTTCGTTACAATCTCAAATGGTACTTATAACTATAGTAACTTTGATGTTAAGGTTGAAAAATTAGATGAGAAATATCCTATTGCTGCCACACAAACTCATCATACGCTTATGGGTAGAGATGAAATTGTTAAAGAGACAGTTTTATCAAAATTCAAGAAAGATCCTAAATCTGGTAACCCAGACAATACTCTTGCTTCTCACGAAGGTAAAAAACATGTTAAGGAATTTAATCTTTGGGAAGATCATCCTGTTGAAAACGTAGGCCATAGATGGGGTTTAACCATCGATCTTAATTCCTGTATTGGTTGTGG
>CANHPJ010000171.1 GCA_947462515.1 Bacteroidota bacterium
CTGATGCTGAGGTAATCAAATCTATCCCTTTTTCAGTCAGGTCTATCGTATTGTTTTTCTCTTCAATGATAAAGAATAATTCTACATCTACTATTTTATGCATCTCCTTACCTTGGTCAGCCATATACTGGTTTTCGGTTTTTTGGAGCAGTGCCTTTATACCAGGTTCACTTAGGTACTTAATTAATGCCTTGTTTTTTGGTAGGCCTCGATGAGCCCTTAGCAAGGATAATCCACCATCTTTTTCGTTTTTTTCTGCGATGAGTTTTTTGGCCTCTGCCAAGGCATTGTTTACATAGTTTCTCTGCGCAGTAACTAACTTTTCTATTTTTGGTTTCAATGGAACAAATTCATGTTTGTCACCTTTTGGAGTAGGGCCGGAGATAATCAATGGAGTTCTTGCATCATCAATTAATACGGAATCCACCTCATCTACTATGGCAAAGTTGTGTTTGCGTTGCACAAGATCTTTTGGACTTCTTGCCATATTGTCCCTTAAATAATCAAAGCCGAATTCATTGTTTGTTCCATAGGTTATGTCTGCCAGATAGGCTCTTTTTCTATCGTCTGAATTTGGGTCGTGTTTATCAATGCAGTCTACTGTTAAGCCATGAAATAAAAATAAAGGGGCATTCCACTCCGAGTCACGTTTTGCAAGATAATTATTAACCGTAACCACATGCACCCCTTTGCCTGAAAGCGCGTTTAGGTAGATAGGAAGTGTTGCAACCAATGTTTTTCCTTCTCCCGTGGTCATTTCAGCAATTTTACCCTTGTGCAGCATGGTGCCGCCTATTAATTGAACATCGTAGTGAATCATGTCCCAGGTAACAGGGTTTCCAGCAGCATTCCAAGTATTATGATATATGGCTTTTTCACCTTCAATAATAATGTTTGCATTGGTCAATGCTAATTCTTTATCTAGGTCAGTAGCATTAACTACAATGGTTTTATTTTGAGCAAATCTTCTAGCAGTTTCTTTAATGGTTGCAAAAGCCTCTGGAAGTAATTCAGTTAAAACTTCTTCAACTTTTGTTAAAGAAGTTTTCTCTAGTATATCTATTTTATTGTAAATTTTTTCTCGCTCATGAACATCCGTAGTTGGCAATTCCACCTGAGATTTTAGTTGAGCTATTTCATTAGTTTCATTCTTTATGAATTCGGATATTCTGTGTTTAAAATCCAATGTTTTTTGTCGCAGCTCATTGTCTGAGAGACTGCTAAGCGAAGGGAAAATATCGGTAATTTTTGATATCAGTGGCTGTATTTCTTTTAAATCTCGATCTGATTTTGTTCCGAAAGATTTAAAAATGTTGGATAATATACTTAACATGCTTAGGATATTAAATTCAAATGAAAAATTAAAAGGAACAAAAATAGTTTATTTTCTTGAGAATAGTTAATCAAAATTGGGTGAATAAAAAAGTCCCGCTAAAGAGCGAGACTTTTTTAAATTTCGTATGAATTCTAATATTCATCTTCATTGAAGAAAAAATCATCTTTTGTTGGATAATCTGGCCAAATATCTTCAATAGATTCATAGATTTCTCCTTCGTCTTCTATCTCCTGAAGGTTTTCAATAACCTCCATTGGTGCTCCAGATCTCAACGCAAAATCTATCAATTCTTCTTTCGAAGCTGGCCAAGGTGCATCTTCTAATGAGGAAGCTAATTCTAATGTCCAATACATGGTATTTGTTTTTTAAATTTAACGCAAAAATAATTTTTTTGTTTTGATGTGCAATGTTTTTTTTTAAGTCCTGCAAATAATCTTCAATTTAGTATATGCTTTGTAAAAAGACATTGCCTATAATCTGGCTTTCCAAGGCATTTCCATAGCAGTCAAATCTTTTGAAAACTTTCTTGACAAAACAAACAAATAATCTGAAAGTCGGTTTAAATATTTAACTAAAAGTTCTGAAACAAAACTTTCTTCAGACAGATGTACAGAAATTCTCTCAGCCCTTCTGCAGACGCAGCGTGCTATATGACAAAAAGAGACAAGGGTATGTCCACCCGGCAAAATAAAAGAGTGCAGCTCGGGTAAGACTTCGTTCATTTTATCTATTTCATTTTCTAAAAAGCAGATATCTTCTTCCTTCAAATCTGGGATTTTCATTTTCGATTTTTCAGGATCACTTGCAAGCATTGAACCTATTGTGAAAAGTCTATCCTGTATTTCTAATAGTGTGTTAAATGTTTGTTTGTCAACTTGTTGGTCACGTATAAGTCCGATGTAGGAGTTTAATTCATCTACGGTACCGTATGATTCAATTCTTAAATGATGTTTTGGAACTCGTGTTCCTCCTATTAATGAGGTTTGACCTTTGTCGCCTGTTTTGGTATATATTTTCATGATTTTTCATGTTTGGGACTTTTTAAATCCATATTAATTTCATGATATTTTTAAGATTGTAATTCTCAATATTTATTTGAGTTTTTGCTTACCGGTCATTTTGTTTTTAGGGAAATCTTATAAACTACAATTTCCATTCTTTTTCTGTTCTATAAACAGTCCCTTTAAATATAGACACAATTTTATCATTTTGGTTTTTAACCTCGATAGTGTAAATACCAATTTTATTTGTCATACTTGTTTCAGACGCTTTAGCTATTAAGATATCACCTTCTTTGCATGATTCTATGTATGACATCGAAGCTTCAATAGAGACGCTTTTTCTACCATGAGAATTTGCAGCAAAAGCCAAAGCACTATCTGCCATTGCAAAAGTTACCCCTCCGTGCAAAATATCGAATCCGTTAAGCATGTCTTTTTTTACCATCATTTTAAGAATGCAACTGCCTGGTTTTATATCTATTAATTCAATTCCGAGCCAAGCGCTGAACTTGTCGTTTTCCAGCATTGCGTTTACAATCTTATTTTCTAAATTCATGATAAAATAAACTAAAATATAAGTATCAAATAAGTTATAAGATGCTATTGACCTATTATTACCGGGGTTTTCCCATCAGTAATTATAACCTTGTTATTGGTGTTTCGAATTGCCTCAATCCATTTTTCTGTCAAGTTTTCTTTACTCAATCCGGTTGTTCTCACTTTATTAGCCTCAGCATCTATTTTAGCTTTTTCAAGATTCATTTTTGCAACTTCTAATTCGTTTTTCACCTGTTCGGCTTGCTGTTTGGCATTGTTTCTTCTTTCAATTGCTTCAGCCATACTGGTGGGTGGTTTTAATCCACTTGTTAAGGTTGTTAAAGTAAAAAATTTGGCATCAAAGTCTTTCTTTAATCTCAACTCTACAGCTTGTTCAAATGCATTTAAATTGTTCATCAGACTATCTGTGGTGAAGTTTCTCGCTTCTTCTCTGTATGAATTTAATACTAAGGCATTTAACACATTGCTTTCAATATTATCCATAATGGTGTTTTCATCGTTTATGCCTACATGCTTATAATTAAAAATAATGTCGGCACCCCTACCTCTCATGGCTTGATATGTTAGTGAGGGATCAACAGAAAAAACCCCTGCGTCTTTTGCTGTAATTATCAATTCAGCCGGGTCTGCTTTTTGTTCAAACATAGGCACTTGATAAAGTTCGCTTCCGGGGCCAAGAATTCCTTGTGAACCAACAACAACAGAGAAGTCAGCTCGTCCATTTCTTCCGTAATTCTCCATTAAAACTCCTTCATAGTTTGGTTGAACACGGTTACAACTAATTATTGATGTTGCAAAAGCAGTAAAAAATATTGCGTTAATTTTATTTTTCATGATTAAACGTTTTTTTGTAAGGAAAGATAATTAGAATAACAATATGAATAAATACGCTCATCCAGGATGAAAAGGGGAAACCACTTTTAAACAGCCACAAATGAATTAGTATAACTAGTAAATTGCACACGGCAAAAATAAAACCAAATAAAAGTTTTTTCTTCATCATTTATTTTAATAAAACATACGACCTTCTCGTGCCATTCTTTTCAACAAAGCACTCGGTCGGTAACGGTCTTCACCATATTCGTCCTGGAGGTCGCTTAAGGTTTTTAAAACATGATTTATGCCAATTTCATCGGCCCATTTCAATAAGCCTTTAGGATAGTTTACACCTTTTGTCATGGCCAAATCTAGTTCCTCCTTTGAGGAAATTCCTAATAGTAGAGCATCAGCTGCTTCATTGATTAACATAGCCAAAACACGATTAACTATTTTTTTTCCAAGTGTTTCATCTTTTGTCGGATTTGGTTTTAATTCAACTTGGTTGTAATCATAGTAACCTCTTCCTGTTTTTCTTCCAAGTCTTTTTGCTTCAACCAAACGTTTTTGGGTAAATGAAGGCTTGAATCTTGGGTCGTAAAAAAACTCTTTGAAAACAGTTTCGGTTACAGTATAATTAATGTCATTGCCAATGTAGTCCATTAATTCAAATGGTCCCATTCTAAACCCTCCAAGGTCTTTCAACGCCCAATCTATTGTTGCGAAATCAGCTATTCCTTCTTCGTAAATTCTTATTGATTCTCCATAAAAAGGTCGTGCTACTCTGTTTACAATAAATCCCGGGGTATCTTTTACAATAACAGTTACTTTTGACCATGAATCTATTGTTTCTTTGGAGGTTTTAATTGTCATTTCCGAAGTACTCAAGCCTGGTATGATTTCTACTAAAGGCATTAGAGGAGCGGGATTGAAAAAATGAATCCCAATAACTCGTTCTGGTTTTATGCAGGTTCCGGCAATAGATGTTACCGAAAGAGAGGATGTGTTTGTAGCTAAAATACAATCTTCTGAAACTATTTTCTCCAACTGGGAGAAAACCGTCTGTTTAATTTCAAGATTTTCAATAATAGCTTCAATAATCAATTCTGTTTCAGAAAAATCTTCCAGACTTTGCGCATATTTTATGCGGCTTTTAATTGTTAGTGCCTCATTATCAGTAATCTTTCCTTTTTCGGTCAATAAAGCC
>CANHPJ010000172.1 GCA_947462515.1 Bacteroidota bacterium
TAGATAAAAGAGCAAAATCTACCTCATTATTTTCTAAACTTTCCAATGCCTTATCCTTATTGGTAACATCCATTAATAATTCAATGCCTGCATGTTGTTTCATAAAATCAGCCAAAAAATAAGGCATTACATATTTTCCTGTTGATACTACTGAAATTTTCAACCTGCCTGTTAATTGTCCCTTATATGCCAATGTTTTATAGTTGATGGCATAAACCTGATTGATAATATTTTCGGCCGATTCTGCTATTTCTCTTCCAAAATCAGTTATGAAAATTTTCCGGCCAACAACCTCAGTTAGCGGAATTTCAAATTGATCCTGAAAATTTTTAAGTTGAATAGAAACAGCGGGCTGGCTTAAATTAAGCGCCTCAGAAGCTTTAGTTACACTCTTTGTCTGTACTATTTTTAAAAAAATCTGTAATTGGTTTAGCGTATAATTCATAAATTATTTTAATGAATAGCATTAAAAATATAAATAAAAATTAATGTTTTAAAATTTTGAAATTTGTTTTAATTACCTAAACAGGAAATTATGTTCAAAGGAAGAAATTTGCTTATCGCCACCAAACACGAAAAGGAAAAAGTAATTGCTCCCATTTTGGAAAAAGAACTAGGTGTAAAGTGTTTTGTTGCCGAAAATTTTGACACCGATATACTTGGAACCTTTACAGGAGAAATTGAAAGAAAAGATGACCCTATAACAACTGCAAGAAAAAAATGCATGCTGGCCATGGAAGCCACAAACTGCGATATGGCAATTGCAAGCGAAGGTTCCTTTGGCCCACATCCTTCCATATTTTTTGTTCCCGGTGACGATGAATTTTTGATTTTTATTGATAAAAAAAATGATCTTGAAATTATTGCAAGGGAGTTAAGCACCGAAACCAACTTTAATGGAAGCATTATTAAAAATAAAACTCAGCTAAAAGAATTTGCTGATTCAATAGGATTTCCCAATCATGGTTTAATCGCCAAAAGCGATAAGGAAGTTTTCACTGATATTATAAAAGGTATTGATAGCTGGAAACAACTTGAGGAGGTTTTTGATTATTTTACCGATAAAAACGGAATCCTTTATTTAGAAACCGACATGAGGGCTATGTATAATCCAACCCGCATGAAGGTTATAGAAAAAGCGACTTTGAAATTAGTAAAAAAAATTAATTCACTTTGTCCCAGCTGCAATACCCCGGGCTTTGACATAACTGAATTGAAACCTGGTCTTCCTTGTGAGATATGCAATTTCCCAACCCGATCCTCTTTAAGTTATATCTACCAATGTCAAAAATGCTCTTTTGCAAAACAAGAAAATTATCCCAACGGAAAAACAACTGAAAACGCTATGTATTGTGACTTCTGCAATCCATAAATATTAATTTATATGTCTGTTTGGTACCCTTATACTCAAATGAAAAATTTAACTCCATTTCCAATAGTTAAAAAAGGAAAAGGAGCTTTAATATACTTAAACGATGGTCGTATTTTAATAGACAGCATATCATCATGGTGGTCGGTAATACATGGCTATAATCACCCGGAACTAAACGCCGAGATAAAAAAACAAACAAATAAAATTGCGCATATAATGCTTGGCGGACTTACTCATGAGCCTGCTATCAAACTAGCCGAAAAACTTATTCAAATAACTCCAAAAAACTTAAACCATGTCTTCTTTTCCGACAGCGGTTCCGTTGCAGTAGAGGTATCGCTAAAAATGGCTATTCAATATTGGGTAAATAAAGGTTTGCCAGAAAAAAAGAAATTTTTATCTCTAAAAAACGGCTACCATGGCGACACCTTCAAAGCCATGGAAATAAGCGATGATTCTGATTTTGTGAAAGCATTTGATAGTGTTTTAACGAAAGGTTTTTTATTATCGCCTCCTACTGAAGGTTTTGATCAAAAAAATATTGATGCTGAAATTGATATTTTGGAAGATACTTTAAGTAAAAACCACCACCAAATTGCTGCATTCATCCTTGAGCCTATTGTTCAATGCGCAGGAGGCTTTAAAATCTATTCGCCCTTATATCTTAAAACGATTAAAAAATTATGCAACAAATATAATGTGCTTTTAATTTTTGATGAAGTTGCAACTGGTTTTGGCAGAACAGGAAAACTATTTGCCATGCAACATGCCAAAGTAAGTCCCGATATTTTAATTCTTGGAAAAGCGCTGACTGCAGGATATATGGGCCATGCTGCAACAATAGCGAGTTCAAAAATTTATAATAGCTTTTTAGGCAATGGCTATGGAAAAGCTTTTATGCATGGTCCTACTTTTATGGGAAATCCATTAGCCTGCGCTATTGCCCTAAAAAGCATAGAAATATTTGAAAAAAATAATTATTTGCTCAAAATAAAGAAAATTGAAAAAATAATTAAAAAAGAATTTTCTCCAATAAATTCCATCATTGTTAAAGAAAAAAGAATTCTTGGCGCAATAGGTGCCATAGAACTAATAGACAAAAAATTTCTTATTGGATTTCAAGAATTTGCCTTAAACAAATCGATATGGATAAGGCCAATTGGGAGTGTAATATACATAATGCCTCCTTATATCATTAAAAAACAGCAATTGATAAAAATAATTGAAGTCATAAAATTATGGATTAGCATAACCGATAGTAAATTAAAAAAGTCTAATAAAAAACTAACATGATAACAAATAGCATAGAAGATGCAGCAGTTAAATTAAAAAACAATGAGCTGATCGCTATCCCAACCGAAACAGTATATGGTTTAGCAGCGAATGCTTACAGTGAGCTTGCTGTTCAAAAAATATTTGACCTAAAAAAACGACCAGCTTATAATCCATTAATAGTTCATATTAAATCATCAAATCAATTAAATGATGTAGCAAAAGATATTCCTGAAAAAGCTTTAAAACTTGCAAAACATTTCTGGCCCGGACCACTAACTTTAGTATTGAAAAAAAAAAATCATATTCCCGATTTAGTAACTGCAGGTAAAGATACAGTAGCCATAAGGGTGCCAAATCATCCAATCACGCTGCAACTGCTTGACAAACTCGACTTTCCGCTTGCTGCACCAAGTGCAAATCCCTTTGGATCTATCAGCCCAACTTGTGCCCAACATGTTTTGAATTATTTTAGTGATAAACTGGAGATAATTTTAGATGGTGGACCTTGCGAAAAAGGAATTGAATCTACCATAATAGGTTTTGAAAATAATGAACCTGTTTTATATAGATTGGGTTCTACATCAACTGATGAAATTGAAAAGCTAATAGGTAAGGTTGCTTTTTATAAAAACAAGCAAAATGAAATTAAAGCCCCGGGAATGTTATCGCGCCATTATGCGCCCAAAACAGAAACCTTTTTAACAAATGATGTGAAGGCATTAACAAAATCTTTTCCTGATAAAAAAATCGGTTTGTTACTATTCCAAGATAACAGTTTTGACACAAAAAATGTGTTTAAAGAAATCTTATCGTCAAATGGAAATATGGCTGAGGCAGCAAAAAATTTATATGCCGCTTTACATCGCCTTGACGAGGCTGGTTTTGATCTTATAATAGCGGAAAAATTTCCAAATGAAGGACTGGGTAAAAGCATTAATGACCGATTAGAAAGAGCTACTAAAAAATAATTTATGAAAACAATAATAAAAAATGCATCTGTTGTAAATCAAGGAAAAATTATTGTCGCCGATGTTTTGATTTCTGGAGAAAGAATTGAAAAAATTGCCTCTAGCATTTCCATAAAAAACGAAAAAGTAATCGATGCGCAAGGTCTTTACCTAATGCCTGGTATTATTGATGATCAGGTGCATTTTCGCGAACCGGGATTAACACATAAAGCAACTATTTACTCCGAATCAAAAGCAGCCATTGCCGGAGGAATAACTTCTTTTATGGATATGCCTAATACCATTCCAAACACCCTCACTCAAAAATTATTAGAGGAAAAATATGCCATTGCTTCAAAAACCTCGCTGGCAAATTATTCCTTCTTTATGGGAATAAATCAAAATAATTTGGAAGAGGCTTTAAAAACAGACACGGAAAAGGTATGCGGTATAACTGATGATGGTCTGTATTTTAATAATGAAGAAGGTATTTTAGCCAATTATCCCGATTTTTTAGAAAAACTGTTCTCTCGGACAAATACACTGGTTGCCCTGCATAGTGAAGACGATGCTATAATAAAGCAAAACACCAATAAATTCAGAAATTTATTTGGTGATGATATTCCTTTTAAATTTCATCCACAAATAAGAAGTGAAGAAGCTTGCGTAACAGCAACAAAAAGGGTTCTAGAGATTGCCAAAAAACATCAAAACCGTTTGCATTTATTTCACATATCTACTTATAAAGAGGCTTTATTGTTGGATAATAAACTTCCTATAAAAGAAAAAAGAATTACTGCCGAAGCTTGCATACATCACCTTTGGTTTACCGATAAGGATTATGAAAATCTTGGAGCTAAAATAAAATGGAATCCGGCAATTAAAACCCAAAACGACAAGGAAAAACTCTTGGAAGCACTCTTGGAAAACAGACTCGACATAATTGCTACCGACCACGCCCCGCATACCCTGCAAGAAAAACAAGGCAATTATTTTCAATCACTATCAGGTGGCCCTTTGGTTCAACATGCTTTGCCAGTTATGCTTGAATTATATCATCAGGGAAAAATAAGTCTAGAAAAAATAGTTGAAAAAATGTGCCATAATGCAGCTGATATCTATAGAATAATTGACAGAGGATATATTAGAGAAGGATATTATGCCGATTTGGTTTTGGTTGATATCCATAAACCTTGGACAGTAGGTAAACAAAACATTCTTTATCAATGCAATTGGTCACCATTCGAAAATCAGGAATTTAGAAGTCAAATTTTAAAAACATTTGTAAATGGAAATCTAGTTTTTGATGAAGGAA
>CANHPJ010000173.1 GCA_947462515.1 Bacteroidota bacterium
TGGTAGACGAATTGGGATTCTGAAACTTGTTTTTTAGTGGATTGTGAAACAATTCCAACTAGGTAAGAACAGGCGAATTGAATTTGGAATTTGCTTATAATGCTATTAAAAGAATTATATTCCTTTAATGGCATTATATAGTTCGTTCAGTTCTTCCGTTTTTGATGGATATCCTAGTTTTTCGTAGGAAAAAATAAGGTTTTTTAGCAGTCGTTTAATAATTTCAACGTTATTGCAAGGCTCATAGAAGGAATCTTTTGGGTCGATGCCTAATTGTTTAAGAAATACATCGATTTCTTTTTTATTAAAAATGGCTCCACGACTAAATGGGTTAACATAAAAAAGTACTACGTCTTTTTCCTGGTATCCTTCCATGTTTACAGTTATCTCTTGAGCGGTATAGGCCAATATGAAATGCTGTGGAAGGTTTACCCCATAAAGAGGTATGTTAAGTCTTTGAGAAACAATTGCATATAGAAGAGATAAAGATAAAGGATTACCTTTTTTACTTTCCAGTACATTGTTTAAATACGAATTTTGAGGAGCATGAAAGTTAGCTGTATTGCCGCTAAAACCATGCACATCATATAAAATATGGTTTAGGACTTTAACTTTTTCAAGTGCTGTTAAATCGTCATTGATTTCGAGCCAGACATCTTGAGTTAATTGTTCTAGTTTTTTGTATATTTTTTCTTCGTTAAGATCGGGGTATTGGTATTTGGTGATGATAAGGGCGCCTTCCAGTAAATCTTTTCCACCATCTAAACACCAGCGTGTTAATTTTCCGAAAACAGCATCAAACTGAATTTTATGAATGATGTTTTCTATTCTTGTTTGAACAATATGGTTAAATGAATCCCCTGTTTCCCAAACATTTTCAAGAACTGGGATAACTTCATATCCCATGGTTAAAAATTTACTCTTTATCAGATTGTAAATCTCTTCATCAGGATCGTCTAAAAGATTTATAAGAGCGCTTAGTTCTTTGTTATCATTAGTTTCCATTGCATGTAGTTTTTGGTTGAATTAACCCTTGTTTTTTACGGTATTAATTAACTTATGTTTCTGCAAAATTGTTCTAATTCATCATTAACAATGCAAAAATACTATATAAGGAAACCTTAAAATTTGATGCCAAAGTTATTTATTAACAATTAGACTGTTAATCTTTCCAAAACAAGATTTATTAAATTATCGACGGAAACCTTGTAATCTTTACTGTATTGTCTGGCAATTCGATTGGCAATAATGGTACAAATAGTGCATGCATTGTGTCCCAGCATTTTACTTAAACCAAATAGCGCAGATGTTTCCATTTCGAAATTCGTTATCTGCAATTTTTGAAATTCGAATGAGCCAAGCTGATCATTAAGATTAGGAAGTGCCAATTTCAATCTTAACATTCTGCCCTGAGGACCATAAAATCCACCGGCTGTTGCGGTGATGCCTCTTGTTATATTTTTCCCGATTTTTTCAGAAAGCAAGGAGGATGCCTTCACCAGGTAGGGCTCTGCATATTTTCCTTGCCAATGGCAGTGCTCAAGAAATGAATCAAGTATTATTTTTTCTTCAATGTCATGCTGATAGTCGTAGTAATGCATCAGCCCGTCAAATCCTAATCCATATTCTGACAGTACAAAGGAATCAACGGGCAGGTGCTTTTGAAGTGAGCCTGTGGTTCCTATGCGGATTAAATTTAATGATTTATGATTTTCTTTTACTGTTCTGTTGTTCAAATCAATGTTTGCAAGTGCGTCGAGCTCATTCAATACAATATCAATATTGTCGGTTCCAATGCCTGTTGATAAGGCAGTGATTCGTCTGTTGTTGAAATAGCCTGTATGGGTAATGAATTCCCTATTTTCAATTTTAACTTCAATATTGTCAAACTTGTCACTAATCATGGATACCCTTTGTGGATCACCAACCAAAATAATGTCATCTGCAATTTGATGTGGCAATAATTTCAGATGAAAAACACTGCCATCAGCATTAAGAATAAGTTCAGAAGCCTCAATGTTTTTTTTATGGTTTGAGTTTGAATCGATCATTGGATTTATGGATTATTAAAATATTCTAAACAGCTCAATAAATGATTTAATGGTTCCATTAAAACAATTTATTATTTGGTAAAAATATCAGAAAATGGAAATGAGTGGGGTATTATTGGACAGAGAATTACAATGAAACTGAGAAGTCATTGTGAAAAATGAAGTGAAATTTTCCGGAAATGGAACCTAAAAAATTAGAAGGCAGTATTTAAAATTAATTAAATCAGAGTATAAACATTTATAAAAATGCATATACTCTGAAAAGGGAAATTAATTTTTTTTGATAACTGTTTCTGTATCTTGCTTAACTTTGCTATAAGCAGGGCAGGTTTCATGACTCTTGCAAGAAACAGCTGCAAAACCTATTAACAATATTGAAGCGATAATGATTGATGATTTTTTCATTATAAATTTTGTAAAAGAATTTGTAGTTAGATATTACTCAAAAATATATCAATTTTGAATATAAACCAATTTTAAATAAAAACATTACAAAAATTATACTTTTTTTATTTATGGCGGTCAATATTGAGATTCAAAATATTCCTGAAATTGATAATTCCTGGCATGAAATACTCCAAGATGAATTTGAATCGGATTATTTTTTGAGATTAATGGGTTTTTTGAATGTCGAAAGAAAAACACAATCAATTTTACCTTCCTGGAATAATGTTTTTTCGGCTTTTAACCACACCTCATTTAATGATGTAAAAGTCGTTATTATTGGACAGGATCCATATCACGGCATTGGACAGGCAAACGGATTGTGTTTTTCGGTATCACCAGGCATAAAGCCACCTCCCTCTCTGGCGAATATATTTAAAGAGCTAAACTCAGATTTGGGGATTCCGGTTTCTAAATCAGGCGATTTAAGCTCCTGGGCAGATCAAGGAGTTTTATTGTTGAACGCTACACTTACTGTTAGGGCAAATGCTCCCGGGTCACACCAAAAAAAGGGATGGGAAACATTTACGGATGCCGTAATTAACACTTTATCAAAAAATAAGAAAGGTTTGGTGTTTTTACTTTGGGGTAATTTTGCTCATGGAAAAGAAAAATTAATAGATGCATCTAAACATTTTATTTTAAAGGCAGCTCATCCTTCGCCTTTTTCAGTGCACAAAGGCTTTTTTGGATGCAGGCATTTTTCAAAGACAAACGAAATATTAAGGCAGCTTAACCTAAAGGAAATCGACTGGAATATAAATTCTTGATTTTTGAATGGTATGAGATCTATTAATAAAAACATGTTTTCTTTCACTTTGAAAAAGTATTAGAGCTTGATTAAAAACAGGTGAAAAATATTTTTTTCCTATCATTAAACAATTTCACCGAACTATTTTATCTCTTTCATTTCCATTTTAATGGCAAAAATTTAACTTTGTCTGTTAAACCAAATAAATCACCTTAACTTTTTATGATAAAAGCAAATAACCCTGAAATAAAATCCTGGATAGAAGTTAAACAGGGCAGTGATTTTCCCATACAAAACCTGCCATTTGGAATTTTTAAAGCACAAGGTAAAAGTCCAAGAGTAGCATCTATAATAGGCGATTTTATTATTGACATAGCTGAATTAAACAATAACGGATTATTAGGAAATATTTCCATTGCAAAAGAAATATTGGAAAATAGTGCTTTAAATGATTTAATGGCATTAGGAAAGCATATTTCAAGGGATTTGAGAAACGCTTTATCCGATTTGTTCAATGCTGAAAATGCAATCTTGAGAGACAATGCAGCTCTTAGAAATAAAGTATTGTATAAAATATCAGATGTTGAATTATTATTGCCGGTAAAAATTGGCGATTATACTGATTTTTATTCCAGTATAGAACATGCTACCAACGTAGGTACCATGTTTCGTGATCCGGCAAATGCCTTATTACCCAACTGGAAACATATTCCTATTGGTTACCACGGCAGAGCATCTTCCATTGCAGTTTCAGGAACAGATTTTTTTCGTCCAAAAGGACAAACTAAAGCACCAGATGCTGAGCTGCCTTCATTTGGAGCAACAAAACAACTTGATTTTGAATTAGAGATGGCATTTGTTATCGGGAAATCCACTAATAACGGAGATTCTGTAAGCACTAAAGATGCTGATGATTATATTTTTGGATTGATGCTTTTCAATGACTGGTCAGCAAGAGATATTCAAGCATGGGAATACGTTCCACTAGGGCCCTTTTTGGCTAAAAACTTTGCATCTACATTATCGCCATGGGTGATAACCCTGGATGCCCTGGAACCATTTAAAGTTGCCGGTCCAATTCAAGACCCAAAAGTGTTGCCCTATTTGGAATATCAGGGTGAGAAGAATTATGATGTAAAGCTTGAAGTATATATTGAAGCTGAAAAAAGTGAAGCATACAGGATATGTGAATCTAACTTCAAGTATATGTATTGGAATATGAATCAGCAGCTAGCCCATCATACCGTTAATGGATGTAATATTAATGTAGGAGATTTGATGGCCTCGGGAACAATTAGTGGCAAGGATCCTCATTCATATGGATCTATGCTTGAGCTAACCTGGAGAGGAACAAAGCCAATTCAGATGCCTGATGGAAGCGAAAGAAAATTCATAAATGATAATGATACTGTTATCATGAAGGGATATTGCGAAAATAACGGAGTTCGTATCGGGTTTGGTGAGGTAAAAGCCAAGGCATTACCTTCAAAATAAGCTTATTAGTAACTTGTTTTTTGTTTTTTGAAATACTTTTTTTCGGGAGTTTAAAATTTATTGTTTCAAGAGCTGTCGAGTAAGCCTCTTAAGTTAAAAGAAAGGTATACTTAAACAAACTTTGATTTAAAAGCTAAATTAGCATCATTAAA
>CANHPJ010000174.1 GCA_947462515.1 Bacteroidota bacterium
AAATTTATTATGATTACCCAAGCTCAAAAAAATGGTATTGTTTACAATGAGCCCGATCAGGTTAAGGAATAGCTGGCAGATGATAATTTATATCTGCACTTTTTATTTGTTATCATAAGGATGAATATGCTCCTGAGTCTGATTATTTAATAGAGTTTATTATGATTACCCAAGCTCAAAAAAATGGTGTTGTTTACAATGAGCCCGATCAGTTAAAGGAATAGCTGGCAGATGATAATTTATATCTGCACTTTTTATTTGTTATCATAAGGGTGAATATGCTCCTGAGTCTGATCATTTGATATACTTAAAAAGTAATGATATCAATGGTTATAGTGTGTTTCAGCCTACTTTTTGTCCATTACACCTAAAGTTGCCGGAGATTAATACTGCATTACTTTTTAGTATAAGAAATTTGATTTTGGTCTCCTTTCTAAATCCTTATATTTTGGTCTTTTCGTTTCTTTTTTTCATCCTTAAATAGATAAAAAAAATACGTGATTATATCAAGATTGACATAATCACGTATCGATTTATTCTTTAAACAAGATTTTAACTTAAATAGAGAATTATTTTTCTTGAAAAAACAACTCCTAAAATTGGTTTCAAACCAGCAATATTTTAAATGAAATTAAATGATGCTGACCATGCATTTGAATCTAAATAAATTATCAAGCTGACAAATTAATATCCCAATATTTTGAGCATAGATTTATAGCTCTGTTCTTTGGCAAATAAACGGGTATAAAATTCTCCATTTTCATCAGTATCAATTAATACATGTTTTGGAGAAGGGATCAAACAATGTTTTATTCCTCCGTATCCACTCAGTGACTCTTGGTAGGCGCCGGTGTGAAATAAGCCGATATATAATGGGGCTTCTTTTTCATATTTAGGCAAAAAAACGGAGTTTACGTGAGCCTCTGAATTGTAATAGTCCATCCCATCGCAGGTCAAGCCGCCAAGGTTTACCCGCTGATATTCTTTATCCCAATTGTTTACAGCCATTAAAATAAATCGTTGGTTGATTCCCCAGGTGTCTGGCAATGAAGTAATAAATGAGCCGTCAATCATGTTCCATCTCTCGGTGTCATTTTGCTGTTTTTGATCAATAATGGAGAATAAATGAGCTCCGCTTTCACCAACGGTAAAGGAACCGAATTCACTGAAAATATTAGGCTCGTCTACTTCATTTTGTTCGCAAAACAATTTTATTTGTTTAACGATTTCTTCAACCATATATTCATAGTCGTACTCAAAATTCATGGAGGTTCTAATAGGCAGTCCTCCTCCAATATTAAGTGTGTCTAGGGTAGGGCATATCTTTTTCAATTCGAGATATACACCTAAACATTTATAAAGCTCAGTCCAATAAAAAATGGAATCCTTCATGCCTTTGTTAATAAAGAAATGTAGCATTTTCAATTCCAAGTTCGGATTGTCTTTTATTTTTTCAATATAATAATCCTTAATGTCTTTATGCCTGATTCCTAATCTGGAAGTATAGAATTCAAAGCTGGGTTCTTCATCAGCAGCAATCCGTATTCCCAGCTGAAGTTTTTTCTGAGCATGTGTTTTATAATATTCCAACTCTTCTTTGTTATCCAAAACAGGTATAACATTTACAAAGCCATCATTCAGCAGTCCGCAGATATATTCTTTGTATAAATCGGTTTTGAAACCATTGCAGACTATAAATTTATTTTGTTTTAATTCGCCTTGCTCATATAATTCTCGGATAATGTGAATATCGAAGGCAGAAGAAGTCTCGAGATGCGCATCATATTTTATCACTTCTTCCATTATGAAAGAAAAATGGGAACTTTTTGTGCAATAACAATAAGTATAGTTACCTTTGTAATCGACTTTTGCCATGGCAACATTAAAAAGTTTTCTCGCTTTTTGAATTTGTTGCCCTATTTTAGGTAAATAAGTGATTCTTAAGGGTGTACCATACTGTTTAATGATGTCCATCAAAGGGATATCATGAAAATTTAGTTCATTATCAGTTACACTGAATCCTTCCTGAGGGAAGTCGAACGTCTGATGTATTAGATCAGTATACTTGTTTTTTAATGCGCCTAGTTCCAATTTATATAAAGTAAGTGAGTTGGATTAAAGTTTTTTTTACAAAGTAACTAAGTTGGATTTATATATACAAGTTATTTTACTTAAGATAAACAAAAAATAACATACATTATTTAAGATTAAAAAGAATTGAAAATATATGAAAAAAGTAAAATTCATAGAGATTAAATCTGAAATAGGAGCTGGAACCAGGGGAGCAAGTTTAGGGGTTGATGCCATAAAAATTGCTTCTTTAGACTACGGAAGTAGTTTATTCAAAAAAATAGAATCTCTGGAAATTCCCAATGAAAATCATTTGTTGTACGAAAATCCTCAGTATCCCTATGCAAAAAGAATCAAAGGGGTATTAAGCATTTATGAAAAGCTTGGAAAAGCGGTTTCGGAGACGATTAAAAATGATGTCTTTCCGATTGTGCTTGCCGGAGACCATAGCACTGCAGGAGGAACCATTGCAGGGATAAAGATTGCTCATCCAAAACAAAGACTCGGGGTTATATGGATAGATGCACATGCTGACATTCATTCTCCTTATACCACACCCACCGGTAATATGCATGGCATGCCACTTGCAGCAAGTTTGGGAGAAGATAACATAAATAACAAGATCAATAAGCCGGATAAAGAAACTGTCGATCTCTGGAATAAGTTGAAGAAAGTAGGTGGTGTTTCTCCCAAAATAAATTATAAGGATATTGTTTACATTGCCTTGAGGGATGTGGAGCCGGAGGAAACATATCTTTTAAAAAAGAATAAAGTGAAAATTTTTACCACCAATGAGGTAAGAAGAAATGGAGTGGAAAAAATAGCCCGGGAAGCTCTTGCTCATTTAAGTGGATGTAACCTTATTTACATTTCATTTGATGTGGATAGTATGGATTCCTCAATATCGAAAGGCACGGGTACTCCCGTAAGAAACGGCATCACCGAAAAAGAGGCAGGCAGCTTACTTGTGAGATTGATTCAAAATGAAAAAGTTTGCTGTTTTGAAATTTGCGAGGTCAACCCGACTCTTGATAAGGAAAATTTAATGGCAGAAAATACCTTTGAAATTTTACAAAAAGTTGTAAGTCAGTTAAATTAATTTTAACACAACATTTTTTCGCGTTAAGGTTTCCGAATAAAACAATAGTATTTTATACTTGATTTAATTTTTAGAATGAAAATTGAAAAAATTTTAACGGACAGTATTCAAAAGGCTGCCCTTGAATTATATGGTTCTGAAATAGATAATAAGCTCATAGCTTTTCAAAAAACCAGAAAAGAATTTGCCGGTGATATCACGCTGGTGGTTTTTCCGCTCACTCGATTTTCCAAGTTGTCTCCTGAGGCAACCGGCGATGTGCTTGGCAATTATCTTATTTCTAATATATCGGAAGTAGTTGATTATAATGTTGTTAAAGGCTTTTTAAACTTGACGGTTTCCGATGGGTATTGGTTTGATTTTTTTGATTCAATAAAGGAGATCGAGGATTTTGGTTTTCATCCTGAATCCGGTAAAACCGAAATGGTGGAATATTCTTCCCCAAACACAAATAAACCACTTCATTTAGGTCATGTAAGAAATAATTTGTTGGGCTATTCGGTGGCTGAAATCCTGAAAGCCAATGGCCATAAGGTAATAAAGGTGAATTTGGTTAACGATCGTGGAATACATATTTGCAAGTCCATGCTCGCCTGGCAAAAATATGGAAATCACGAAACTCCTGAAAGTTCAGGACTAAAAGGCGATCATTTAGTTGGTAAGTATTATGTTGAGTTTGACAGGCATTATAAAGCTGAGGTTAATTCACTCATAGCCTCAGGCATGCCGAATGAAGAGGCGGAGAAGAAAGCTCCTTCTATCATTGAAGCGCAGCAAATGCTACTTAAATGGGAGATGGGCGATGACCAGGTCATTAGTTTATGGAAAACCATGAATGAATGGGTTTATAAAGGTTTTGACGAGACCTATAAAAAGCTGGGGGTAGATTTTGATAAAATATATTATGAATCAGAAACCTATCTTTTAGGAAAACAAATTGTTGAAGAAGGCTTAAACAAAGGTGTTTTATTTAAAAAAGAAGATGGTTCTGTTTGGATAGACCTCACACAGGATGGCCTAGATCAGAAGTTATTATTACGTTCTGATGGAACTTCCGTATATATGACCCAAGATCTGGGAACCGCGGTATTGCGCGCCGAAGAATTTAATTTCGAAAAGTTGATTTATGTTGTTGGAAATGAACAGGAATATCATTTTAAAGTATTGAAGTTGATTTTTGAGAAAATGGGTTATGCCTGGGCAAATGGCATCTATCATTTGTCCTATGGAATGGTTGAATTGCCCCATGGGAAAATGAAATCCAGAGAAGGTACCGTTGTTGATGCGGATGATCTGGTTGATGAAATGATTTTTTCCGCCAAGGAAAAGACACTTGAAAAAGGAAAGATTGAAGATATGGATGAAAACGAAGCCCAGGCACTCTATAAAAAAATAGGACTGGGGGCTTTGAAATACTATATTTTAAAAGTAGATCCAAAAAAGAAAATGTTATTTAATCCCGAGGAATCCATTGATATGAATGGCAATACAGGCCCATTCATCCAATATACATTTGCCCGGATAAATTCCATCTTGAGAAAATACAAATCTGTACCGGTTCAAATAGGAAGCCATGCAGAAGAGCTTGGTTATCAGACTTCTGATCTGGTGATGAATGAAAAAGAAAAAGAGCTCATCAAGTTTTTATACGAATATCCAAATGTAATTCAGGAAGCCGGAAACAATTATAGTCCTGCTCTTGTTGCAAATTATGCATACG